>JACCXE010000380.1 GCA_013697265.1 Actinomycetota bacterium
CCGCCCTCGACGTGATCGCCGAAGTGGGCGAGGTCGACGCGGTCGGCATCACCAACCAGCGGGCGTCGACCATCGTGTGGGACCGCGCCACCGGCGAACCGATCGGGCCTGGTCTGGGCTGGCAGGACCTGCGCACCGTCGTGGACTGCCTGGTGCTGCAAGGCGACGGTGTGCGGGTTGCGCCCAACGCGTCGGCGACCAAGGTCGGCTGGCTGCTCAACCAGAACGACCCCGACCGAACCCGCGACCTTTGCTTCGGCACCGTCGACAGCTGGATCGCCTGGACCCTGTCGGGCGGCGCCTCGCACGTGATCGACGCGTCGAACGCGGCGGTCACCGGACTCGTCGACGCCGGGGCCACGCAATGGGACCGCCGGGTGCTTGACGCGATCCGGATCCCGTCCTCGATCATGCCAACGATTGTCGACACGGCCGGCGTGTGCGCCACCGCCACCGCCTTGCCCGGTGCTCCGCCGATCGCGTCGCTGGTCGGCGACCAACAGGGTTCGCTGCTGGGCCAGGGCTGCGTGCGGCCCGGCGTGGCCAAGATCACGTTCGGCACCGGCGGCATGCTCGACGTCGTTACGGGCACCACCCGTCCGACGGCCGCGTCGCGCTCCGACGCCGGGTGCTTCCCCATCGTGGCGTGGAGATACCAGGGCGAAACGGTCTGGGGCCTCGAAGGCGCGATGTTGTCGGCGGGCACCTGCGTCGAGTGGCTGCGCGACGACTTGGAGTTGATCAAGACGGCCGAAGAGTCCGACGCAGTCGCGGCGTCGGTGCCCGACACCGGCGACGTCTACTTCGTGCCCGCCTTCCTGGGCTTGGGCACGCCGCAGTGGGACTTCGGCGCCCGCGGCGGATTGTTCGGCCTCACCCGCGGCACCACGCGTGCACACGTGGTGCGCGCCGTCTTGGAAGGCATCGCCCATCGCGGCGCCGACTTGGTCGAGGCGGCCGAAGCCGACCTGGGCGGGCCGATCCAGTCCGTCCACGTCGACGGCGGTATGAGCGGGAATGCGACGTTCCTTCAGGCGCTGGCCGACGCGTGCGGGCGACCGGTGGAGGTGTCGCCCGAGCGCGAGGCGACAACCCTGGGCGCCGCGTACTTGGCGCTGGTCGCCGTCGGCGCCATCGCGTCAATCGACGAACTCGCCGACCGCTGGCACCCGGCACGCATCGTCGAACCGTCGGGCAACGACCCCCGCCGCGACCGCTGGGCCCAAGCCGTGTCGAGGGCAGCCAAGACCATCCCCGAACTCTCCTCAGTCGATTTCTAAACGGGCGGTTACGGGCCGCCGGAGGATCCGACTTGCTCGGTCCGGAGGCCACAACCCGCGCCGCCGAAGGCGGCGTCCTTATGGGCTCGGTTCGCAACCTCTGGTTGCGAACCGATGATTACGCCCGGCGGATTAGTTCTACGGACACTTCGAGTTTGTCGAGGGCGGCGCCGGCGTAGACGCCTTTGATGGGAGTGACGTCCTTGTAGTCGCGGCCGGTGGCGATCACGACGTGACGTTCGCCGACGGCGACGTCGCCGGTCGGGTCGTAGCCCCACCAGTCCCCCGTCCACACGTCGACCCAGGCGTGGCTCTCGCCTCGCACCGACTCGCCCAGTAGCGCGTCGGGACGGTTGTGCACGTAGCCCGACACATAGCGGGCCGGGATGCCCATGCTGCGCAACAGGGCGAGGCTGACGTGCACGAAGTCCTGGCACACGCCGTTGCCGGCGTTGAACGCGTCGGACGCCGTGGTCGACACTGCGGTCGCGCCGGGCACATAGGTGAGTTCCTTGCGCACTAGGCCGAACACCGCGATGGCGGCCTCGGTCGGATCGTCGAGCGCAGACGCCTGCTCGCAGACCGCGCGCATGGACTCGTCGAGGTCGACGAGTCGGGTGAGCGTGAGGAACTCGAAGTACCGCTCTTTGGCCCGATCGCTGCGCAAGTCCTTCCATCCGAGCTGGTTGAGGATCGGCATAGGCGCCGACGTTTCGGTGACCGAGTGGCCCATCACGGTCAGATGGTCGTGCGGCTGGTGCAGATCGAAGCTGTGCACCGTGGTGCCGAACGCGTCGGCGTAGCGGTAGGGCGTGACCCGCGGCGTGACTTCCAATGAGCTCGACAGCACCGTTTGCCGGTGACCGGTGACCGGCGTCAGCCGCGCTTCGTTGTAGCTCTCTTGTACCTGACCGGTGTAGCGATACGTCGTCGAGTGATGCACTTCGAGGCGCCACGCCATCAGGCGCTCCACTCCATCGGCTTGGTCTGGCGGAAATAACGATCGGCGATCGCCGATGCCGCTGCGGCCACGGTGTTCTGCAACTCGCCCAAGTGCAACGGCAACTCGGCGAGCAACTCGTCGAGCCGGCGGTATTCGAGGTCGGCGGCCGACCGACCCAACAGGCGACGCGCTTCGTCGTCCACGCCGCTGCGGGCCTGCTGGCGGTCGAGGTCGGCCAACGCTGCTTCGGCCTCGGTGAGCGAGTAGAGCACGCTGCGCGGGAACGACCGGTCGAGCAACAAGAACTCGGCGACGAGGCTGGCGTCGACGGCCCGGCGGTACGTGCGCAGATAGGCCTCGTGGGCCGAACAACACAGCAGCGTGGTGACCCAACCGCCCGGCGTGTCGGCAACGGTGGCGCGCGCGATCAACAGTCGTGCCGTCATGTCGACCCGTTCGAGGGCGCGGCCCAGTACGAGGAACCGGTAACCGTCGTCGCGGCACAACGTGGAGTCGACCAAGCCACCGACTACTGCCGCCCGTTCTTTCACGTAACGGAAGAACGAGTTCGGCCCCAGGCTGCGGGCGGTGGCGACCCGTCCCCCGAGGGCGTGGTGCGTGGCGTTGAGCGTCTCCCACATTTCCGACGAGATCGCTTCACGGGCGCCGCGGGCGTTCTCGCGCGCCGCGAACAACGTGGCCGCGATGGAGGACGGATGGGCGAGCGAGTAGCCGAGCACCTCGTTGATCTCTTCGAGCGTGACGTTCTCGCTGATGGCCCCGCGGGCGCCCATGACCGCTAGCAACGCCGCGCACGCGGCGGACTCGTCGATCAAGGCATCCTGCACCACGAGGTGATAGTGAACGTCGAGAATGCGCGCCGTGGCTTCGGCCCGCTCGACGTAACGGCCGATCCAGAACATCGACTCGGCTATACGAGACAGCACTACGAACCCGCCTGTTGCTGCTGTTGCTGCTGTTGCCCCATGCCGTCCATCGGGCCCGGGTCGGGCGGGGCGGCGTCGAACAGTAGGGCCTGTTCCGACAGCATCGACGGCGGCGCCGGGGGACGGTCGGGTTGCAACGACGTGGCCAACGGGTCAGCTAGCACCCAGGTGTCCTTCGACCCGCCGCCCTGGCTCGAGTTCACGACCAGGCTCCCCTTGGGCAGCGCCACACGCGTCAGCCCGCCGGGCACCACCCACACCCGTTGACCGTCGTTGACCGCGAACGGCCGCAGGTCGATGTGACGAGGTTGGAACTTCCCATCGGCGTGAGTGGGCGACGTCGACAGTTGCACCACGTCCTGCGCGATCCACTCCCGAGGGTTGGCGATGATCCCCTCGCGCAGGTTCGCCAACTCCTCGTCGGTCGCCTGCGGACCGATCACCAGGCCGTAGCCCCCCGACGCGTCGACCGGCTTGAGCACCAACTGATCGAGCCGTTTCAACACGTCCTCGCGGACCTCGTCTTCTCCCAGGCGATAGGTATGCACATTGGGCAGGATCGGCTCCTCACCCAGGTAGTACCGGATGAGGTCGGGGACGTAGCTGTAAACGAGTTTGTCGTCGGCCACGCCGTTGCCGACCGCGTTCGCGATCGTCACCTCGCCGGCGCGCGCCGCGTTGAGCAGACCGGCGACACCAAGCGCCGAGTCGGCCCGGAACTGAACCGGGTCGAGGAACTCGTCGTCGAGGCGGCGATAGATCACGTGCACGCGCCGCTCGCCCGTGGTCGTACGCATGCGCACGATGTTGTTGCGGCACACGAGGTCGCGGCCTTCGACCAACTCCACACCCATCTGTCGGGCCAGGAAGCTGTGTTCGAAGTACGCCGCGTTGTACATGCCGGGCGTGAGCACCACGACGGTAGGGTCGTCGACGCCGCCCGGCGCCGCGGCCCGCAGCGCTTCGAGCAGCCGGGCCGGGTACGTGGCTACCGGCAACACACGGTGGGACGCAAAGAGTTCGGGGAACACCTGGCTCATGGCCCGGCGGTTCTCGACGACGTAGGAGATGCCCGACGGCGTGCGCAGGTTGTCTTCCAGCACGCGGAACGTGCCGTGCTCGTCCCGGATGAGGTCGATACCCGACACGTGGACGCGCACGCCGTTGGGAGGGTTCACGCCCACCGCTTCGCGGTGGAAATGCGACGACGAGTACACGAGCCGCCGGGGGATGATCCGCGCTTCGAACACCTCGCCCGCGCCGTACACGTCGGCCAAGAACATTTCGAGGGCCCGCACCCGCTGCGCCACGCCTCGCTCGATCAACGCCCATTCGTCGGCCGCGATGACGCGGGGCACCAAGTCGAGCGGGAACGGCCGTTCCTCGCCCGACAGGCTGAACGTGATGCCCTGGTCGCGGAAGGACCGGTCGCGCGTGGCGCAGCGCTCGGCGAACTCCTCATTCGTGAGCAAGCGCAGCGTTTCGTGCAGCGCGGCATACGGCGCACGCGGATCGGACTCGCGTCCGAACATCTCGTCGAACGCTCGATCTAACTCGTAGCCTTCGAACAGATCAGTCATCTGGCCGAGGAGTTTGCCACTTAACTGTCCGATCTCTGACGGGCCGGTCCGAGGCTTCACACGCCCGAAACGAACATCAATAGCCTTTCGCCCGTGACGCCCGCCCGCATTCGCCCCGCGACGTTCCCCGACGCGAAGGCAATCGATCAGATCGTCGCGGGCTTCGGCCCGCTGCGCCGCGACCTCGACGCGTGGGTCAACCAGGCCGACGTGCACATGGCGCTGGTCGACGACGACGGCCTGCTGGGCTTCGCGGCGCGCCGCAAACACAAGGAACACCCGTCGCGCGACTTGGTGTCGATCTTCGTCGAGGCGCGCGGGCGCGATCTCGGCCACGAGGACAGGTTGCTCGCGTCGCTCGCGGGCAAGCGCCCCATGAAGATGCGCCTGCCGGCCGAGGACTACGACGATTTGGCCGTGGCCGGCCGGCTCGGTTTCACCGAACGCATGCGTTCGGCCACCCACCACGTGCCCGCAGCGGATCTGGCTCACCCCGTCGATGCCAATGTCGAAATCGTGGAGGTCGCGCGCCGCGACGTGATCGACGCGTTCGAGGTGCTCTACGGCAACACGCACCAATGGGACCCGCCCACGCGCTTCACCCGGCGCTACATCCGTCAAGCGATGCTCAACGGGTCGCAACACATCGCGGTGATCCGAGACGACGACGCGCGCATCATCGGCGTCGGTGCCGCGCACGCCTCCAGTGATGACGCGATCGCCGCCGACATCTCACTGGTCGGCGCGGTCGATCCCACTCGCGCCGACGCGAACGAAATCACCAGCGCGCTCGTGGCTCATCTCGCGTCGTTTTACGCGCATGCGAACGAGCCGCTGTGGTTTGAAGTGGACCGCGGGCCGGGCACCAACGAACCACTGGCCCGCGTCGTGGACCGCTTCGCCCCGCCCGCCTACGACGAAGTCGTGGTGCTGACCAACGATTAGCTGTAGCGGGCCAGGATGCGCGCTGCGGCCGACGCTTGCGTGTGCTGTTTGGTCGCGGGGCGGTTCACGACCACGTTGCCGCCCAGGCGCAACAGAAGCCGCTCGAGAAACGCATCGCCCGCGACCGTCAGCGTGATGCGCAGCTTGCCGCTCTTCATTTCATCGAGGCGTTCGACCGGGTAGTTCTCGGCCACCCAACGACCGACCGGGCCTACGGTGATCGTGACCGACTCGGTGTCGGCACCCGGCGCCACGCGCACCGGCGCGCGCGGCGCGGGGTCTGCGGGTGGGTGCGACTCCTCGCCGGTAGACGCAACGGCTTCGATGCGGTCGACGCGGAAGGTGAGCACCTTCTCCGTGGAGTGGCAATACGCCTCGAGGTACCAATGGCCCGCGTCGTTGAACACGCTGATCGGGTCGACCACGCGTGACGACGTGGCGTCGCGGTTGGCCGAGTAATACGTGATCTCGATTTGCTCGCCCTGTTCGAAGGCGTGTTGCACGTCATGCAACAGGGTCGGCGTGTCGAGCTCAACTGCCACACCGCCGTCGGCGCCGCCGAGTGCGTCGGACAGCTTGTCGAGGGCGCGGGCCAACGGCCCTTCGGTGTCGGCGCCGGGCACGGCCAGCAGCGTGCGGCCCGCGGTCAGCAACGACAGTGCGTCGCCCGCGGTGAGTTGGCGGGGCCGGCGGAAGTAGTCGGGGATGCGAGCCTCGACCACGTCGTCGATGACGAGAACATCGATGAGCTGATCGGGTGAGTACGGCGGCAGGCCGCACATCGACACCAACATCAGCTCGCGCTCCACGTCGTCGGGGGCCATGTCGAAGCGCTCGGCCAACTCGCTCAGCTTCACCCGATCGCGCGCCGCCAGCCACGTGACCATCGCCAGAAGGCGGCGCAGCCGGTACCCCGGGTCGCGCTCAGGCACTGGCCATCTTCTTCAGTTCGGCGACGAGGTCGTCGATCACGCCTTGTGGTTCCACGACCACCGCGTGGTCGAGGTAACCGTAGATCCATGACCGGAACCCTTCGCGGCTCGTGATGTGCAATCGCACGCGGATCGAGCCGTCGTCGCGCCGCTCGACCACCGCGTCGTCGCCCAGGTCACTGATCGCGCCGCGGGCCCACCCCGCGTCGATGTCGACCAGCACGACCTCAACGTCGTCGCTGGGATACATCGCGTAGCCCCGCCCGGGCAGCGCCGCGTGCAGGTCGTATCCGGCCGGCGTGGGCGTGGCGGTGCGGTCCTCGCCGAGGGTCACGTCGCCGTCGATGCGGTCGACCCGGAACAACCGCTCGCCGTTCTTCGTCGCGTCGAAACCCGTCGTGTACCAACGGCCGTTGCGGAATGCCACGCCCCACACGTGCAATTCGCGGGCGTCACCCCGATACGAGAAGTGCGCCGGTGCACCGCGACGCCACGCGTCGAACAGGTCGATCAGGCCGTCGTCGGTGGGCAACATGGCCACCGACGGGCCTTCGGCCACGCCCTCGCCCAGCTTCCATAACGCGTCGCGTCCGGTGTCACCGTCGAGGGCGACCGCGGCGACCGCGAGGTTGAGCGCCACGCTCTCGTCGTCGGTGAGATCGAGCGGCGGCAAGTAGTACGCGTTCGGATCGATGCGGTAGGCCGAGCCGCCGTCGTGCTGGGGCACAACCTCGAGCGGAACCCCTTCGGCTCGCAGCGTCTTCTTGTCCCGCTCGAACGCGGCCCGGCGCGACTCGCCTTTGTCGGGATAGCCGCCTATCTCATCGGCAATCTCGTCGAGTGTGAGCGGACGCGTGGTGGTGAGCAGTAGCGCCACCATGTTCGTCAACCGCTCGACCTTTTCCACCCCGCGAACCTACGCGCCAGGCAGGGGTTGTTCGAGCGACAACATGTCGGCCCACAGATCGCCGTGCGCTTGCACCCGTTCCAACACGTCAGCAGCCTGGAAACGCAGGTCCGCCGCGGTTACGGCGCCGTCCACCTCGTCCCACGTGACCGGCGTCGACACCGTCGGGTACTCGCGGGCGCGTAGCGAGTAGACGCCGATCGTGGTCTTGAACGAGGCGTTCTGCATCCAGTCGATCAACACCTTCTCCTTGCGCTTGATCCGCTCTTGGGTGGTCACGATCAACTCGGGATGCCACTTTTCCAAGAGTTGCGCGATCGCAAGCGAGAAGGCGCGGGCCTGCTCGAAGTCGCACGGGGTGTTCAGGGGCACGTACACCTGCAGGCCTTTGCTGCCCGACGTCTTGGCCAGGGCCTGGAGGCCGAGGTCGCCCAGTGCGTCGCGCAGCCACAATCCGACCTGGCAGCACTCGACCACGTCGGTGCCTTCGCCGGGGTCGAGGTCGAACACCACGTGATCGGGTTGGCGGATGTGGTCGGCCCGGGCCAGGCCGGGATGGATCTCGATCGCAGCGAGGTTGCCGGCCCACACCAACGCGGCCGGCTCTTCGATGCGCGGGTAGTTCACCGTCGACGCGTCGTCGCGCTCACCCGCGCTCAGGGTCATCGTCGGCACCCACTCGGGCGTGTGACTCGGCGCGTTCTTCTCGAAGAAGCTCTTGCCGTCAACCCCGTCTGGATAGCGCTTGAACGTGATCGGCCGGCCGGCGAGATGCGGCACCATCACCGGCGCGATTCGGGCGTAGTAGTCGATCACCTCGCTCTTGGTGAATTGCGCGGCGGGGTACATCACCTTGTCGAGATTCGACAGCGTGAGCCGTCGTCCCGCGACCTCGACCTCAACCTTGGCCGAGGCAGGCATCCAATTCTTTATTTCTTGTCGGCGGCGCGCTTGTCGCGCGCGGCTTGCACGCTCGCTTCGAGCGCGGCCATGAGGTCTTCTACCCGGGCCGGCGCTTCAGCCTCGGGCTGGGCCACGATCTCTTGGCCTTGGTCTTTCTTGGCGATGACGTCCATCACCTTTTCGCGGTACGTGTCCTCGTAGCGCTCGGGATCGAACTTCTCGGTGAGGCTCTCGATGAGCGCTTCGGCCATTTTCAGCTCGCGCTCGGTCAGTTCGGTTTCGAGACCGGGCGTCTCGAGCGTCTCGATCGGCACCACCTCATCGCCGTACAACAACGTCGAGAGAACGAGCGCGCCTTGGGTTGACCGGATCGCCGCGAGGTACTCCTTGGTGCGCATCACGAATTTGGCGATGCCGACCTTGCCGCTTTTCTCGAGCGACTGCGCCAGCAACGCGTAGGGCTTCTCGGCCCGGCGGTCAGGCACGAGGTAGTAGGGCTTGTCGAAGTAGACGGGGTCGATCTGGTCGAGGTCGACGAACTCCATGATGTCGATCGTGTGCGTGGCGACGGGGTCGAGGCCGTCCAACTCGTCGGGGTCGATGATCACGTAGGTGCCGGGGCGCACTTCGTAGCCCTTGACGATCTCGTCGAACGGCACTTCCTCACCATCGAGGGAACACACGCGTTTTTGGTTGATGCGCGAGTTGTCTTTGGCGTGCAGCTGATTGAACCGCACGTCTTTCTGCGACACGGCCGTGACCATCTTTACCGGCACGTTGACCAGCCCGAAGCTGATGGCGCCGCTCCACAGTGAACGGGGAGGCATGCGGCCATCCTAAGTTGCACCAGATGACCGAAGGCACAGACAAACGTGACTGGGCGCGACCTGTTGTGCATTGGGCGATCGAGGCGCGCGACGCCGACGCGCAGCGCGCGTTCTACGCCGCGTTGTTCAACTGGGACATCGGCGACGGGCCCATCATGGACATCGACCCCGGCATCGGCGGCCCCGAACCCGGCCCCGGCGGACACATTCAGCAGGGAGACCGGCCCGGCGTGACGCTTTACGTTCAAGTGCGCGACCTACGGGCCTCGCTCGACAAGGCGGTCGAACTCGGCGCCACCCTCGTGATGGAGCCCTATGACGTACCCGGTGGCCCGACCATCGCCTTCGTAAAGGACCCCGAGGGCAACCCCCTCACTTTGGTCCAGCAATAAAACGCTGACGGTCAGCCGCCGATGTCTTGGTACGCACGACCTGCGATCGTCGACTCGTCAACGAATTCGCCCACGGCCTTGACCAGTGGATGCTGCGCGAATGCGGGCTCGTGCATCGCGAGCGGCCCGTCGGCCCACAGCATCGCCGCGATCCACTCGTCGACGTCCTCGTTGTAGGCCAGCGTGCGCCGGACGAACCCGCTCATCTGATGCATGACCTCTTCCTGCATCGTCTTGTCCGCCGCCAGGAACGCCTCGCGGTCCGCCGCCGGCTTCAGCTTGAACGTCACATGGACCACGATCATCCGATCAGCCTACGGAACGCCCCGATAACAACGTTCTGCGCCACCAAATTTCCCCGATTTCACGGAAATCGGCGCGAATCACGGCATTTTCGTGGCGTAGAACGACGGTTTGGGGAACGGGCCGCGCTCCGCGGCGGTGTCACACCCCTGTGGGAACATCGACAGATGCCTTTGGGAGCCGCACCGCTCGACGACGTCGCCGATCGCCTCGCCGCGATCCTGGCCGGCCCGTCCGGCGTCGTGGCCGACGGCGACGACGGCGACCTGATCATCGACGGCGATCTCACGCCCCGGCTGCTCACGCCCGCCGCCACGCCGGCCAGCGAAGTGTGGGCCATCGACGGCGGCCAGGCACTGGTTCGCGACGCCCGCTGCCTGCAGGTCTACGTGGTGCGAGCCGGGCGTTGTTGCTTTGTGGACAGGGTCGCCACGGTGGAAGACGAGGGCGAGTTACGGGCGCACCTGGTTGGCACCGGCCAGCGCGGTATCGAGTTAGCCCGCGTCGACGGCGGGCTGCACCTGCCGGCGAACACCGCGGTCGACATCAACCTGTTGCGCGAGCGAGTCGAGTGGGACGGCATCGAGCGCACCCTGGGCGAAGCGTCGCCCGGCGCGCTCGTGCTCGTCGACGGCGACCTGCGGCCCGACCCCCGCTTGCCGCTGGCCTGGGTCACCGAGTTGTTGGCCGACGCCACCGACCGCGGCATCACCGTGGTCGGTGTCACCAAACACACGTCGCTATCGCGCGGCGGTGCCCCGCTCATCGGCCAACTCGAACGCGAGGCCGACGTTTCACTCGGCGCACGCAGCCGGTGGTGGGCACCGATTGGTCACAGCGACGCCAGATCGCAGGTGCCCTTCACCGTTGTCGCGGCCCGGCTCGACCCCGACGCGGCCTACTCGTTCCGCCTCGACATCGCCATCGGCGTCGACCCTGAAGTCGCGATCGCGCAGGTCGCCTGCGTGTCCGACGACGCGGCATTCCCCGGCTACCCCTATCCGCTTACCGTGGCCGACCGCCTCGCCGCCTGTCCGCCGTGGTTGCGTGAGGAGGCGTGGATGACGCTGGAAGAGCAGCTGCGCATGGCGGGCATCCCCGGCGACGTGTTGCACCGCGCCTTCGACGATCGTCACCGTTCGATGGAGCGCGCGTCGTGACCAGCTCCACCCACACCCGGGGCCGGCTCTACGGCAAGAACGTGCTCGAGGGCACCTTCCGCGCCGCGCCCGACGACGACCTGTTTCTCGGTGAACTGCTCGTTGCCATCGACGAAGCGACCGGGCGGCGTTACCTGTTCCGAGTGGTCGACGTCACGTACGGCCACGAGCACCGCGAGCCGGGGTGGGCCGAGCGCGTGGCCGGCACGCTGCTGGGCGACGACGTCCGCGACACGCCCGGCGCCCATCCGCTCTACGAACAAGAACGGCGTACCTACCGGGTGGCCGACTGCCGCTGCCTCGGCTACCTCACGCCCGATGGCCAGGTGTTCCGCAAGCCCAAGAGCCTGCCCACCCAGTTCTCCCGCGTCGTGTCGCCCGAGGCGGCCGATCTGGCGTTCCTTGAGCGGTCGATGGGCGACATGCACGTCGGCGTGTTGCGCACGGGCGAAACCACCGTCAACGTGCCCGTCGGCATCAGCGGCGACGCGCTGGCCAAACACATCGGCGTGTTCGCCACCACGGGCATGGGCAAGAGCAACTTGATGATGGTGCTGGCCGCCGCAGCTATGCAGGCCAACGGCCGATACGGCTTGCTGATCATCGACCCTCACGGCGAGTACCGCACCGAACTGGCCCGTCATCCGTGGGCCGAGCGGCGGCTGCGCACATACTCGAGCGTGAAGGCGCCGGGCACGTCCGCGCTGCGGGTATCGCTGGGCGAGATGACCTCCGACGACCTGCGCACCGCCACGGGCGACACGTCACGGGCACAAACCGAAGCCCTGTTCGAACTCGAGCGCTTTTACGCCTCGCAGTACCCGGGCATCTCCTGGCTCCTGCCCTTCAGCCAACTCGACGACCTAGTGGGCTTCCGTGACGTCGACCTGGGTCGGTCGGTCGCGCTCTCCACTTTGCAAGTGCTGCACCGCCGGGCCCGGCGCATTTGCAACCTCGACGCGATCAGCGCCGACGGCGACGTGTCGGTCGCGTCGGCAATCGAACGCGACCTGCGCGAAGGCAAGGTCGTGCTCATCGATGCCAGCGGCCTCGACTCCACCGAGGAGTTGCTCGTCGCCAGCTTCTTGACGCGGCGTGTACTCGAGGCGTGGCAGCAGGCCTTTCTCGACGACCGAGACGCGCACGCCGGCATGCCAACGGTCGCCGTCGTGCTCGAAGAAGCCCAACGGGTGCTGTCCAAGGCGGCCGACGCCGACGTGAACGTCTTCCCACGCGTCGCCCGCGAGGGCCGCAAGTTCAAGGTGGGCCTGGTGGCCGTCACCCAGCAGCCCAAGCTGGTAGACCCCGAACTGCTGAGCCAGTTCAACACCTTCTTCATCTTGGGCCTGGCCGACGAGCGCGACCGCAACATCTTGAAGGGCTCGGCCAAACAAGACCTGTCGTCGCTGAACACCGAAATCCAAACGCTGATGCCGGGCGAGTGCCTGCTCGCCGGGGTAGACACGCCATTCGCGGTGCCGGCAACAATCCACCTCTGGCGCGATGCGTTGCGCGCCGCGGTGCCGCCGCCCGAGCCCCGCCCGGTCGCGGCGGCCAATGTTGCGGCCATGCTCGATTGACCGCGCTGCCAAAGGCCGAACGATGAAGGTCGTCGCGCTCGGCGACGCCCACCTCGGGCGGGTGGCCGGGCCGACCACGGTCAACGGCGTCAACCAACGCGAACTCGACTTCGACAACTCGTTCACCCGCACGGTCGATTTGGCGTTGGCCCAAAAGCCCGACCTGTTCGTGTGGCTGGGTGACATCTTCGACAAGCCCAACCCGACCTACCGCTCTTACCGCGTCGCCCAGCGCGAACTGGCCAAGATCCGCGGCCACGGCATACCGCTCGTGTCGATCAGCGGCAACCACGACACCCCGCGCATCGCGGGCACCGGGTCGCCTTACCGCCCACTCCAAGATGTGTTCACCGGGTTCTACTTCGCCCCCGGCTTCACCTACGAAGCCTTTGAGTTCCCGGGTCTCGTGGTGCACTGCGTACCCCAGATGGCGTCGGTGCAGGCCACCCTCGACGCACTGGCCGAAGTGAAGCAGAACCGAAGCACCGACCAGGTGAATCTGCTGTTGACCCATCCCCGCGTCCCCCAGGTCGAACCCCGTTACGCCGATCTCAACGAGATCACCATCGACGCATCGGCGCTCGACTGCGACCTCGTGCTGCTCGGCCACTACCACTCGCACCGCGAGGTCACCAAGGGCATCTGGTAC
Organism: Actinomycetota bacterium; assembly: GCA_013697265.1. Taxonomy (GTDB): domain Bacteria; phylum Actinomycetota; class Acidimicrobiia; order Acidimicrobiales; family JACCXE01; genus JACCXE01. The sequence continues at coordinate 13,349 of JACCXE010000380.1, forward strand.
GCCGGCGCGCCCGACGCGTTCGGTTTCGCCGACGAATACGAAGACCCCAAGGGCCTCGTGATGCTCGACACCGACGCGGGCACGATCGAACACGTCGCCCTCGAAGGTCGCCGCCCGTTGGTGCACCCGTTCCCGCTCGACGCCCGCGGCGTCGACCCCACCGAGGTCACCGAGAAGGTGGCTGCGCTGGCCGCCGCGGCGCCCGAGGGGGCGATGGTGTGGATCGAGGTCGACGGCGTGGCCCCCGAAGTGTGGGGCCAGACCGACCCCCGCGTGTGGAAAGAAGCGGGCGCCCAGGCCTTGTTCATTCGCGTCGAACCCCATCTCATGCACGCCGGGGTTCAGGTGCAGAGCCTGCCCGAACTCGCCGGGATGCAGGCGCGGTTCGAGTCGTGGATGCAGCCCCAAGAGTTGATCGGCGTCGACCGCGATGAAATCGTCGCGCGGGGCAAGCACTACCTGGCCGACGCTGTGGTCGATGCCGAGTAGATGATTCGGAAGTGATCGTTCGCCACATCTACCTTCAGAACTACCGGGTCTACGAAGGCGTCTGCGAGCTTGAGTTGCCCGAGGGCCTCGTGGGCATCTACGGACAGAACGGCGCGGGCAAGAGCTACCTGATCGAGTCGATCCCGTGGGCGTTGTTCGGTTACGCCCGCGGTTCGGTCGAAGAGGTGCGCACCACCGGCGTAAACGATGAGTGCGTGGTCGAGATCACCTTCGAGCACGAGGGCCACACCTACGTGGCCCGGCGCTCGATCACCGGCGGCGGTAAAACCACCAAACGCGACGCGATGATCACCGCCGACGGGCTGCAGGTGGCTACCGGCGCACGCGACGTCGAGCGCTACGTGCAACAGGTCATCGGCATGAACGAAAAGGGCTTCCTGGCGTCGGTGTTCGCCGAGCAGAAGCAGTTAGCGGCGTTGTCGTCACAGACACCGTCGGAACGCCGCAAGCTCGTGCTCGACCTGCTCGGCATCACCCCGATCGAAACCGCGGTGAAAGCGGCGCGCACCGACGCCAAGGCCGCGGACACCACACTCAAGTCGCTGCAGACGGTTGCGTCAGACCTGCCGGCGCTGGAAACCGAGCGCGACGACGCCGCGGCCGCAGCGATAGCGGCCAGGTCCGAAGCCGACACGACCCGGAAATCCGGTGCTGCGGCAACCGACAAGGCCCAAGCCGCCAACGATCGGTACGAGGCGATGGCGCGGCAGCTTGAGGTGGGCCAACAGGTGGCCAAGCATCACGCCGGCCTGCTCGCTCGGGTTACGGCACTCGAGACCGAGGCCAACGCGCTGGCGTCCGCCGAGGCCGACTTGCGCGAACTGGGCGACACCGCGGCGCGGCTCACGTCGAGCCGGGCTGGCTTTGACGCGCTGCGGGCGTTGCTCGAGGCACGTGAGCGCCACGACAAGGCCGAAGCGGCGTGGCGGGCAGTAGCGGCCGACGACAACCTCGACGACGCGGCCGGTCCGGCCGAGTCGGCGCCGCCTTCAGATGTCGATGCGGTGGCGGCCCGCCAGGCCGCGGCAAACGAGCAGCGGGCCTTGGCCGGCGTGGAAGCCACCGCCGCCGTGCGTGTCGAAGCGCTAAAGCAGGCCGAAGCCACACTGAGGAAGGCCGACGCCCTCGACGCCAGCGCCGATTGCCCCACGTGTGGTCAGCCGTTGGGCGACACGTTCGGCCAAGTGCGAACGCACCGCGCCGCCGAGGTTGCCGCAGCAGCCGCCGCGCTCGAGCTGGCCAACGCTGAGGTCGCGGCGGCGGTTAAACGGGCAACCGCAGCTGACCAGGCGGCGAAGGCAGCCGAAACCACACTCGCCGAGGCCCGTGCGCAATGGCAACGCGACGCCAAGCTGCGGGCGGCGCGCCAAGACGCACGCGCTGGCCTGCGCTCGGCCCGCGAGGCGGTGACCGCCACCGAATCCACCTGCGACGCGGTGCAGCTGGGCCTGAAGTCGGCGGCGCTCGAAGACACCCGCGCCGCACTCGCCGAAGCCGAAGCGGCCGACCGCCGCGCCGCGGAGCTACGCGGCCAACTGGGCCGCGCGAGCGCAGTAACGGCCGAACTCGAATCGGCGCGAGCCGAAGCCGAGGCGCGCGGAAAAGAGCTCGAGGAATTGCGCGCCGCCGCGAAGTCGGCCGGGCTCACGGCCAAGGCCGTCGCCGAAGCCGAACGTGAACGCAACGAGGCACGAGCTGGTGCCACCCAAACAGAGGCCGCGGCGCGACACGCCGGTGAAGTCGCGGCGCGTGCAGACGCGCACGCCACGGCTACCGCCCTCGCCGCCGAACGCGCCGCCGAACAGCACGCCCGCATCCAGCCCCAGGCCGTCGAGGCCCGCCTGCTCGGTCGCCTCGGTGAGTTGCTGGGCTCCTTCAAAGACCACGAGGCGGCGTCGGTAGGCCCGCGGCTCGCTGGTCACGCGCGTGCGTTGTTCGACGACATGACCGACGGCATCTACAACGGTTTCGACCTCACCGAGAACTTCGAAGTGCGCCTCACCGACGCGAACCGCGAGTTCGACCTTCGCCGCTTTAGCGGCTCTGAGGTCGACCTGGCGAACCTCGCGTTGCGCATCGCCATCAGCGAGTGCGTCACGCTGCAGTCGGGCGGCGCCGTCGGCCTGCTCGTGCTCGACGAAGTGTTCGGCCCCCTCGACAGCGCTCGGCGGGCCCGGGTGCTCGACGCCCTGAACAACCTCCAGACTCGCTTCACCCAGGTGCTGGTGGTCACCCACGCCGACGACGTGAAAGCGCAACTGCCCAGCGCCATCGAGGTCACCGTGATCGGCGACCGTCGCGCCACTGCCGTCGTCGTCTAAGACTCTGCCGGTGGCTGTGCTCGCGTGTCCGCTCGACCTGCGCGCCCTAGAGCGCGTCGGCGACGCGTGGCGCTGCGCCGACGGCCACTCCTACGACGTGTCGCGCGACGGCTACGTCAATCTGTTGCCTCCGGGCAAGTCGTCACGGCTGAAGTCCGGTGACGACGTCGACTCGATCCACGCCCGCCGACGCTTCCTCGACGCCGGCAACTACGCGACGCTGGCTCGGCGGCTAGGCGCGCTCTCGCGCGAATTGTCGAACGGAACCGGCGCCACCGTCGACGTCGGGTGCGGCGAGGGCTACTACACGTCGAGCCTGAGCGGCGCCGAGGTCGTCGGGCTCGACCTGTCCCGGTCCGGCATCCGCCTAGCCGCCCGCCGCTACAAAAGCGCCACGTTCGCGGTGGCCAACGCATTGGCGTTGCCATTGGTCACCGACGCCGTCAACCAGTTGGTTTCGGTATTCGCGCCCGTGGTGCCCGATGAGTTCGCCCGGGTGTGCCGCGCCGAGGCCCACGTCGTCATCGCGGTCCCCGCGGCACGGCACCTCGCCGCGGTGCGAGCGTTGCTTTACGAGACGCCTCAACTCCACGATGAAGTCGTTCCGCTGGTCGACGACGATCGCTTTGCGCTGGCGCACCTCGAGCAAGTGGTAGGCGAAATCGAAATCGCCGACCGCGACATGCTGCGCGACCTCATCACGATGACCCCGTATCGGTTCGCGGTGCCGCCCGACGCGATCGAGCGAGCGCTAACCGCTCCCACCCCGTTCACCACGCCCATTGGGTTCGCGGTAGCCGTACTGCGCCGGGTTTCTGCGACACTTGACCCTGACGGTGAGTCGATCGGGTGACCGCGGTGTCGTCCGTATTGAAAAATGCGCGGCATCGAGGAAAGTCGGGACTCCATAGGGCAGAGTGCTGACGCGAGTCAGGACGCGGCGACGTGTCGGATTAGGGCAACAGAAAACAAACCGCCGATGGCTCGCAAGGGCACAGGCAAGGGTGCAACGGTGCGGTAAGAGCGCACCAGCGTCCGGGGTGACCCGGGCGGCTTGGTAACCCCCACTCGGAGCAAGGTCAAATCGAGGCAGCCGGCCCGGCTACGCCTCAGGTAGGCCGCATAGATGGATGGTCACCCATCCGGATCTCCG
>JACCXE010000127.1 GCA_013697265.1 Actinomycetota bacterium
CCGGTGCAGCCGTGGGTGCCGGGGTGGCCGCCGGGTTGCAGCAGTTGTTCTCCACGAAGGTGTCGCTGTGGGTGGCGTCGGCGGTGTTCGTCTTGATGGTGCTGCCGGCCCGGGCCCTGCCGAAACCGGAACGGAGTGAGCGGCGCAAGAAAGTCAGCGGCGACTACCGGGCGCTACTCACGTCACGCCTCGTCGGCGCCGGCGTGGCCATGGGCGCCAGCCGGGCCAGCGTCGGCTTCCTCACGTTCCTGTTCGCGTTCGTGCTGCGAGCCCAGGGCGAAGGCACCCGCGGGTTCGCCGTCGCGATCGCCGCGGCCGGCGTGGGCGGCCTGATCGGCTCGACGATCGCACCGACGTTGCGCAAAGTGCTGCACGAACCGATGCTGCTGCTCACTGCGCTCGTTGCCATGGGCGCCGCCGCGATTTTCGCGTCGAGTCATTTCACGCTTACGACCGCGGCGATCGTGGCCGGAACGATCGGCCTAGGCACCAGCGCCGGGCGCCTCGCCTTCGACAGCCTCGTGCAACACGACGCACCGGAACAGATTCGGGGCCGCACCTTCGCGCGCTACGAGACGATCTTTCAGTTGTGCTGGGTGGCCGGGGCCGGCGTGGCCACGCTCGTGCCGTTCCACTCGCGCGGCGGCCTGCGCACGCTCGCGGCGATCTGCTTCGGCGGCCTGGCGCTGTCGGTCTACGGCCTGGTCAAGCGGGGGTCAGTTGACGGAGCGCTCGCGCCCCTCCCAGAAGGGAGCACGGAGCTCTCTCCGTAGGATTTTCCCCGACGGGTTCCGGGGCAACGCGTCGACGTAGCTCACGCTGGTCGGGCACTTGAAGTGGGCCAGGCGTTCGCGAGCGAAGGCAATGATGTCTTCGGGACCGGGGTCCGCCCCCTCGGCCTTCACGACCGCGGCGTGCACGCTCTCGCCCCACTTCTCGCTCGGCACCCCGAAGGCGGCGATATCGGCCACGCCCGGATGCGACATCAAGCAGTTCTCGATCTCGGCCGGGTAGATGTTCTCGCCACCCGAGATGATCATGTCCTTCACCCGGTCGTGAATGAACAGGTAGCCGTCGGCATCGAGGTAGCCGGCGTCGCCCGTCTTCAACCACCCGTCTGCGGTGATCGTGTTCGCGGTTTCCGCATCCTTCTTCCAGTAGCCGAGCATGTTCTGACCGGTGCGAACCCAGATCTCGCCCACGTCGCCGAGCGCGGCATCGGTGCCGGTATCGGGGTCGATGATGCGCAGCTCAACACCTTGCATGGCCTTGCCCGCGGCGCGCAGGCGGTGCGCATTGGGGCCGTCGGGGTCGTGGTCTTCGGGCATCAACGCGACCACGGCGCCGGTTGTCTCGGTCATTCCGTAGGCCTGGATGAAGTTGGAGCCGAACGTCTTGATCGACCCCGACAGCACCTCGACGGAGATGGGCGATGCTCCGTACACAATGGTGTGCAGCGTCGAGAAGTCGATGTCGTTCACGCTCGGCATCATCAGCATGAACTGCAAGACGGCGGGCACCGCGAACATGTTGGTAACCCGCTTGGCCGGAATGATCGCCAACATCGCGGCCGGGTCGACCTCGCGCATCAGGATCGTGTGACACCCCACGAACAACCCGACGGTCGCGTAACCGCTGCCGCCGATGTGGAACAGCGGCATGGCCACGAGGTTCACGCTGTCGGGGCCAAAACCCCATTCGGGCGCCGCCGTCGGCAGCAGTGAGAACAGGTTCGCGTTGGTGAGCATCACGCCTTTGGGCAGCCCGGTTGTGCCCGAGGTGTAGAGCTGGAAGCACACGTCGCCCGGGCCGGGCACGGCTCCGGGGTCGGTCGCCGGCTGCGGGTCGACCCAGTCCGCGTAGGACTCATAGCCGGCGTGGCCACCGACCACCACGATCTTCTTGATCACGGGCAGGTCGCCGACGATCGCGTCGAGCACCGTGGCGAAGTCTTGACCGACCACCAGCACCGTTGATTCGGAATCCTGAAGGATCTGCGCGATCTCGGGTGCGGCCAGGCGCCAGTTCACCGCCACGTTTACCGCGTTGAGCTTGGCGCCGCCGAAGAGCAACTCGAAGTACTCGACGCTGTTCTTGTCGAGAATCGCCACCCGGTCCCCCGTGCCGACGCCTTGCGTGGCGAGGGCATTCGCCACTTGGTTCGATCGGGCGTCGAGCGCACCGAAGCTCACCGTGCGATCGTCAAAGGTGATCGCGGGCTTGTCGCCCCGCTCGCTTCCATGGACCCGGATGAGCTCGGCCAGGCTGTTGATAGTTGTCACGGTCGTATCTTGACGCGATGGACGAGATCCTCGCTGGCCTGGACGAACAACAGGCCGAACTTGACGGGCTGATCAACCCGGTCGACGAGGCCGCATGGGCCGCGGCGTCGCGTTGCAACGGGTGGACCGTGTCCGACGTGATGCTTCACCTCGCGCAGACCAACGAGATGGCGATCGGCAGCCTCACCGCCGCATTCGACGAAACGCTGCAACGTCTGACCGAAGGCTTGCGGCCCTCGGGCGACGTCGACGACGGTGCGGGCCTGATGGTGCTCAAGGAACGCGGCGCGCCGCCCGCCGACGTGTACGCGCGATGGCGACGCGGCGTCGACGAACTCATGGCCGCCTTCCGCCGCAGCGACGCCCACGAGCGCGTGCAGTGGGTGGCGGGCACGCTTTCGGTGCACACGTTGGCCACGACGCGGTTGGCCGAGACCTGGATTCACACCAACGACGTCGCGTGCGGACTCGGCGTGGTGTTGCCGGCGCCCGACCGGCTGCGACACATCGCCCGGTTGGCGTGGCGCACGCTGCCCTACGCGTTCATGCGGGCGGGACGCGAGCTGAAGGGCGCCGTCGCCTTCGAACTCACGGCGCCGCACGGGCACCAGTGGCGCTTCGCCGCCGACGCAATGGCGGACACTGTATTGCGTGGATCAGCGGCGGAGTTGTGTGCAGTGGCCGGCCAACGGGCCAAGGCGCCCGACACCAGCCTTACCGCTGAGGGGCCCGACGCCTCGGACGTACTCGAGTTGGTGCGCACCTTCGCCTAGCGGCGAAGACCGTGGCTTACGACGCGGCGGTCGTGGTGGGGGTGGTGCTCTTCGAGCCACCGCCGCCGGGGCCTCGGTGGCCTTTACCGCAATGGTCGGGGCGACCCGGCGCCGGGTCTTGAACGCGGGTGACCTTGAAGTCCTTGTCTTCGTGGACGCGGACGCGGGTTGTGCCGTCGGACTTGGTCAGTAGGGCGACGTAGCCGTCGGCGCGGTCGTGGCCGGCCTTGTCCGCGGTGGCACCGGGCACAGCTTCGAGCGCGGCGGCCTTCACCTTGGCCGCGGTGGCCTCGTCGAGCGGGATGCGGTCGGCCTTGTGGCCGCGGCCATGGCGAGCCGGGGCCGGGTCTTGAACGCGGGTGACCTTGAAGTCCGCGTCTTCGTGGACCAGAACGCGGGTCGTGCCGTCGGACTTGGTCAGCAGCGCGACATAGCCGTCGGCGCGGTCATGGCCGACCCGGTTCACGGTGGCGCCCGGCACAGCTTCGAGCGCGGCGGCCTTCACCTTCGCCGCGGTCGCTTTGTCGAGCGGGGTCTTGTCGCGGCAGTTGGCCTTGTTGGCCTTGTTGGCCTTGTTGGCCTTGTCGGTCTTGTCGGTCTTGTCGGTCTTGTCGGTCTTGTCGGCCGTGGTTGAGCCGGACGCGCCCGTGGTGGTGGTGTCGTCGGCCACCCGGCCGTTCGCGGCGGCATTGGTGATGTTCATCACCGGCAAGGGGGAGCCGCCGACCAGGTTGAGCGCAGCGAGTGTGCCCAGGCTGCTTAGAGCGGCAACGCCGAGGGCGCCGGCGGCCATCACGCGGCGGGGAGTGCGGGGAGTTGTCATGGTCACATGATCGGCCCCCAACCTGTGAAACGGAGCGCCCGAAAATGTGAATTCCTTGAGTTCTGCGCGAACCGGACACTTCGTGCCAATGTCACGGGCCATGCGTGCCGTGCAACTCACCGAACGCCTGCACGAGGTGCAGTTCGCGTCGGAACTGCTCGAACGGGAAAATCGCCGGTCCGCATCCTTCTGCCCGCCGGCTTCGACATAAGCAGCGATGAGGCCCGTGGTCGACACCATCGAGGCCAGCGTTCATCGCGGCATGACCACACTGCACAACCGACTCGTCGAACTCGGCATCGACCACGTGTGGGGCGACTACGGCCCGGGGGTGCACGACTGGCCCTACTGGACGCGGGCGCGGGCACAAACGTTGCCCGCTCTCATGCGCTCGACTCAGCGGTAGCGCTTTGCGCGAGTATCGAGCACTTTTCGGGAGGGGAAATCAATGAGTCGTTTGAATGAAGGCCGCGTCGTTGTGATCACCGGCGCCGGAGGCGGCATCGGGCGCGAACACGCGCTGCTGTTCGCCGAGACCGGCGCCAAGATCGTGGTCAACGACCTCGGCGGCGACATGGACGGCACCGGCGCACCGTCTACCGGCCCGGCGCTGGCCGTGGTCGACGAGATCAAGGCGTTGGGCGGTGAAGCGGTCGCCAACGGCGACGACGTGTCGGACTGGGACGGCGCCGGGCGCCTCATCAATACCGCGATCGAACAGTTCGGCCGTATCGACGTGCTCGTGAACAACGCCGGAATCCTGCGGGACCGCATGTTGGTGAACATGTCGATCGACGAGTGGGACGCCGTGATCAAGGTTCACCTACGCGGCACGTTCTGCCCCACCCGTCACGCGGTCGACTTCTGGCGCGCGCAGAGCAAAGAGGGCAAGGACAACGACGCCCGCATCATCAACACCACCTCGTCGTCGGGCATCTACGGCAACGTGGGCCAGGCCAACTACGGCGCGGCCAAGATGGGCATCGCCGGGCTCACGATCATCGCGGC
>JACCXE010000416.1 GCA_013697265.1 Actinomycetota bacterium
GGCATGAACACCCGGGTCTTGCCGGGCACGTTGGCGCCGAGGTACCACGAGTTGCACGAGGGGAACAGCGTGAACGACGCGATCGCATTCACGTATTCCACCCACTCGTCCTGGGCCGGTTGGGTCGGTTCGATCGTGGCCACGTCGTTGTCGCGCAGATACGTCAAGCAGTCGCCGATCCAGTCCACGTGTTGCTGGATCGACACGATCATGTTCGTGAGTACCGATGGCGACCCGGGGCCGCTGATCGTGAACAGATTCGGAAAGCCGACCACGCCCAATCCGAGGTAGGTGCGCGGCCCGGCGGCCCACGCCTCACGCAGCGCTTCGCCACCCCGACCCTTGATGTCGATGCTCAGCAACGCGCCGGTCATCGCGTCGAAGCCGGTGGCGAACACGATCATGTCGACGTCGTAGCTGCGATCGACGGTCTGAATGCCCGTTGGCGTGATCCGTTGGATCGGGGCCTTGTTGATATCGACGAGTTGCACGTTTTCGCGGTTGAACGTCTCGTAGTAACCGGTGTCGACGCACAGCCGCTTGCAACCGATCACCTGTTGCGGCGCGAGGAGTTCGGCGACCTCGGGGTCGTTCACGACGCCCCGGATCTTGTCCCGCACGAACTCGGCGACCTTTTCGTTGGCCTCGGGGAACAGCATCGCGTCGACGAAGCCGCCGAGGAAGCCGAGGCCGCCATGGCGCCAGCGCTCTTCGAGCACCGCGAGGCGCTCCTCCTCGGACACCTCGAGCACGCCCTTGTCGGTGCCGGCCGGGATGCGCGACCCGAAGGCCGCGATCATCAGCTTGTTCGCCTCGCGGAACTCTGGGTACGTGGACTTGATGTCGCTGATGTAGTCAGCGTCGAGCGGGGCGTTGCGGGCGGGCACCGCGTAGTTAGCGGTGCGTTGGAACACCGTGAGGTCATGGCACTGCTCGGCGATGATCGGGATCGCCTGAATCGCGGATGAACCGGTGCCGATCACCGCGACGCGCTTGCCCGTAAAGTCCACGCCTTCCTGGGGCCAGCGGCCGGTGTGGTGCGTGGGGCCCTCGAACGATTCCCTGCCCGCGATTTCGGGCAGGTTCGCCGACGAAAGGCACCCGGTGGCCATCACGACGAAGGTCGCGGTGAGGTCGTCGCCCCGATCGGTGGTGACCCGCCACGTGCTGGTGTCGTCGTCGAAGGTGGCGGACGTCACCCGCGTCGAGAACGTGATGTCCGTGCGCAGATCGAAACGGTCGGCCACGTGGTTGGCATAAGCCTCGATCTCGGGCTGGGTGGCGTATCGCTCGGTCCACTCCCACTCTTGCTGGAGGTCCTCGTCGAAGTTGTACGAGTACTCCATGCTCTCGACGTCGCAGCGCGCGCCCGGGTAGCGATTCCAATACCACGTGCCGCCCACGCCGTCGCCTACCTCGAAGGCTTGGGCGGTGAAGCCGAGCTTGCGCAGCTTGTGCAGCATGTACATCCCCGCGAAGCCAGCTCCCACCACCACGACATCGACGTCGGTCATCGGAGAAACATACCTGACGGTACGGTGCGCGGATCCTTAGGAGGCGGGGGACAGAAGGCGCTTGCGAAACAGGTTCAGCACTTCGTCGAGCGCGGCGCGGGTGGGTTGGCCTTCCTCGTCGATGAGGTGCTCGGTAACCACGGAGTGCGGCTTCATCGGCGAGTCCGGGTTGGCGTCTTTGTCGTCGAGTTCGATCGCGACGAAGGCCTCGCCGAGTTGCGCGCGCAGGAAGTCGAAGCGGCCCGACGGCACGAACGAGTCGCTCTTGAACCGCATGCCGAGAACGGTGAGGCCTTCCGCCGCGCACCGGCCTTTCACCACCGCCAGTTCCTCAGCAGAGATGTCGATATTGCGCGCGTTCTGCTTCGTGAACGGCGTCACCATTGGCAGCGACGGCTGACTCAACACCGGTGCTAGCAGGCTCGGGTGCGTCGCCATGGCCAGAGCGAAGCCGCCGGTGAAGCACATGCCTATCGCGCCGACGCCGGGGCCGCCGCAGGTCTCGTGCTCGTGGCCGGCGAGCGCCCGCAGCCAGTCGATGACCGGCGACGACTTTCCGGTGGCCATCACCGTGAACTCTT
>JACCXE010000423.1 GCA_013697265.1 Actinomycetota bacterium
GGTGAGGTCCACGTCGCGCAGCGTGGGTGACGGCGCGTCGGCGTAGGTGAACGTGACGTGTTCGAAGCGGATCACATTGCGTTCGCCATCGCAGGAGCGGCGCGAGTGACCACGCCGATGCGTTGTACGGGCGGGGCCAACCACGCCGGCAACAAGCCGAGGCCGACGGCCAGCGCCGGCAGAACCGGCAGCTCGGGCCATCGCAACGGTTGCAGCGACGGGATGAGACCGGACGCGTCGACGCTGCTCGTGATCACGAACACCGCGGCCACCGCGACGCCGGTCGCGGCCACGATCCATTCGGGGCCGCGCCACGGATCGGGGCGGTAACGGCTTCGTCGCACGCGCCGGCCGCCGACCACGAGGCCGGTCCACGCCAACGCGGCGCCTGCGACCAACATCGGCACGCCGAGAGCCCGCGGCGCAGTGCCGTCGAGCAGGCCATAGACGCCACAACAAATGCCGCCGAGGCCGCCCAGCATGAGCGCGGCGGTGGTGACGCGCTGGGAGCGCTCGATGGTGTTCGTGTGCCCGTAGCCTTTGGCGTCCATCGCGGCGGCCAGAAGCAATGACCGGTCGAGCGCGTCCATGAGGACGGGCAAAAGAACCGTACGCACCAACGCGAAGCGACGCGACGACTCACCCCGCAACCGGCGGGTCCGGCGCACGCGCTGACCGCTTTCGATGAGTTGTGGTGCCACGGTCAACGCGACGGTGACGGCCACCCCGGCCTCGTGCAGCGCGGGAGGCACCGCTTTCAGCAGCCGCCTGGGGTCGGCGAGCACGTTGGCTGCGCCGACACAGATGAGCAATGTGGCCAGGCGCAGCCCGTCGTACGCGGCGCCCAGCACGCCTTCGGCCGACACCGGCCCGCCGATGCGCACGCCGTGGACAAAGGCAGGCAACGGCGCCTGCGGCAGCGTGAACAACACGTGCGCGCCGTACTGGCCGTCTAACACCACACGGAAACCGACGCGCACGCCGATCACGATCAGGCCGAGCACGAGGTAGACCTTGAACCCGCGGGCCCACGGCGCGTCGCCCCGCCGGGCCCCAACCACTTGGGCGACTACGACCACGATCAACGCCAGCAGCAACGGGTTGGTGGTGCGGCTGGCCGCGGTGGCCATCCCGAGCGCCCACAGCCACCACGCGCCAGGGTGCAGCGGCCGCGCAAGGCGAACAGCCCGCCCGGGAAGAGATGCCATTAGTCAGATGTTCCCACCCGGAGGAGCCGCCCGCGGACTTACAGGCCAACGAGCGAGGGCGTGAAACGGGCCAGGTAGCTGGTGCGCGTAGGCCGAACCGGTCGAGGCCACGACGGCAGACGACTACACGACGAGTACGGAGAGCCGCGCTGCGTTCGTCGTCAGCGAGCCGAGCAACTGAAAGTCGCCGTCGTCACTGGTGAGGATGAGTACGTCATCGTTGGCAGCTCGTTCATCTGCGGCTGCCGCGACGACCGTGTCGACTCCCGATGGCGGCGGCTTCATCCCGGAGTCCATCGCCCTGCGCCGGAGGGCTCCTGCTGCGTGGCCTGTGGAGGCGTCGACGTCAGCGATGTTCACGACGTGGAGCAACCGCTGCACGTAGTAGTCGTGTCCGGCGTGACCAGTCAGAACGCTCTCGGCGAGTACGGCCGCCGGTAGGACGACGTCGTCGGCGCGCTCCCGGAGCAAGCGCAATCGTGCGCGGCGATCTTCGTCGATCGGTGCGAGCCCTTCGACGCCCCCCGTGTCGAGGACGACGATCAACCCGCCGCCCGGCGCGCTCGCGGCGGAGCGGTGCGGGTCTTGGGCGCTGCCTTCTGCCTCGGCTGAACCACCGTTGCCGAATCGAACCACGCCTGCGCCTTCGCCCTGGCCCTCGCAGAGGGAGCGCCGTGGGTCGCGTCGAGCTCGTCGAGCCAACTATCGAGCGCCGCCATTCTCTGTCGACGATCGAGTTCATCCGCGACGGCGCGCTGGGCCAGCGCCGACACGTTCAGCCGCGCCCGGCGCGCCTGGTCGTCGAGGTCGTCAGGGAGACTGATGTTCCGGCGAGCCATACACAAATAATACACACCGGCGGAGCGGACGGTCAGACGTAGTCGCGGGCGGCCTCGGACTCGTAGAGCGTGGTGACTTTTCCACCCTCGAAGGCGCGGACGGCGGCTCGTACGTTGGCGTCGTGGAGGTCTAGCGCCCGCAGGGTGTCGCCGGCCTTGGCGACGGACTCGATCCGGAGGAACTCGCTTCCGTACTGCTCGGCGTAGTCGGCGAGAGCGCGCAGCTTAAATTTGGCGTCGGCCAGGTGATCGCCGTGGGGATCCACGATCGAAGCGGCGAGGGTGCCGTCGTCACGCTTGGACATCACGAGGAAGTCGACCTGAAGGGACTTCCAGGTGCCACCCTCGTCCTGGTAGGCGAGCCGAAGCGCCGAACGAGCCGCGCGGGCGGGGTTGCGATACCAGGCGACGGTCGACTTCCTGCCGAGCTCGGTCGTGACGACGGTCGTCTCCCAGTCGTTGAGCTTGACCGGGTACTCACCGTCGGCGCCGGCGAACAGATGGCGCGCGAACGTCGGGTACGCGTTGCCTTGGGTGTCTTCGGCGGGCGCGAGGTCGTTGGCGGGGAGCTCGATGCCGACGCGCTCGAGGCGGGAGGTCTGCTCCTGCACCTTCATGTAGGCGTCTCGTGTCGCGCCGGTTGTGTTTTTGATGTCGACGGCGAACTTAGTGAGCCGCTCCTGCACCCACTCCGTCGCGGTCGTGTCCATTTCGGCGAGGACCTCCTTGATCATCAGCAGCCCCGCGACCTCGACGCGCACGTCACGAGGATCGGCGTCACC
>JACCXE010000434.1 GCA_013697265.1 Actinomycetota bacterium
TTGGCCCGACTGAGGCCACGGGCAGCACCGCAATCTGTCCGAATAGCAGCGGCAGCTTTTCTTCGAGCACGAGGTTGGCCACGGCCCGCTCGGAACTGACGTTGATCGCCATCGCGATCTCGGTGCCCTCGGCCACGCGCGGATTCGAATCGGCGCGCCGGCCCTCCACGGGCGGCGGGCGGCGGGTCGACACCTTGGAGAAGATCAGCACTGCGAAAATGCCATAGGACAGGAGATAGAGCGGCCGTCCGCCGATGTAGCGGCCGATGATCCAGGCCAACACCATCACGACGAGCAGGCTGAGCCCCGACGTCGTCAGCCCGGTCAGCCGCGTCACCCCGCGCCGAATACGCGTCGATACCCGGTTGGCATTGACGGCGTTGTCGGCGAAGCGCCGCGCGGCGACAGAGGAGACGGCGGGCATGGATTAGGACGCGGCGGCCTTCGCTCGACGGCCCGGCCGCTTTGTAGTCGGGCGCTTGGTCGGCGTGCCGTTGCCGGTCTTGGCCGAACCGGCCGCGCCAGGGTTTTCGGGAGCGGCGTTGCCGACACCCAACGGCGCGCGCACGCGGTTGGTGACGCGTTCGAGCACGTCCTCCACGCTTTCGCCTCGCAGCACCGCTTCGGGCGACAACATGATGCGGTGTGCCAACACCGGGCCGAGCAGGGCCCTTACGTCCTCGGGATAGACGGTCCAGCGGCCGTCGGATGCCGCCATCACGCGGGCTGCTTTCGACAATGTGATCGAGGCACGGGGGCTGGCGCCGAGCAGGATCGACGGATCGGTGCGCGTCGATGCGACGATCTGGAGGATGTAGCGCTCGACGGCTTCGGGAATCACCACGTGGGTCACGAGTTGCTGCATGGCTGTGATTTCCTTCGCCGAGGTGACGGCCTTGATGTTGTCGACCTCGAGCCCGGCTGCGTTGCCGCGCATCACCAGCAGTTCGGAGTCTTCGTCGGGATAACCCATCTTGAGCTTGAACAGGAAACGGTCGAGCTGCGCTTCGGGCAGCGGGAACGTGCCGGCCTGTTCGACCGGGTTCTGCGTGGCCAGCACCAGGAAGGGCTTGGGCAGCGCGTTGGACTTGCCGTCGACTGAAACCGTGCGCTCGGCCATGCACTCGAGCAACGCCGACTGGGTCTTGGGTGTGGCCCGGTTGATCTCGTCGACCAGCAGGATGTTGGTGAACACCGGCCCGGGCTTGAACTGCAACTGCATCGTCTTCATGTCGATGATCGACGAACCGGTGATGTCGCCGGGCAACATGTCCGGCGTGCACTGCACGCGGGCCGAGAGCGCGCCCATCGAGTTGGACAAGGCGCGGGCCAGCATCGACTTGCCGAGGCCGGGCACGTCCTCGAACAGCACGTGTCCATCTGCGAACACGGCCACAAGCGCCATGCGCACGACGTCGGCCTTGCCGTGAATGACGAGGTTCACGTTGGCGGCGATGCGCCGGAACGCCTTTTGGAACTGGTCGACTTCGGATTCCATGGTTCTTTCCTTTGTGCTGTTCGTTAACGGGGCTTAGACCAGTTGGCCTGAGCGATTGACGGCGGCTTCGGATGTACCGAGGTAGGCCTCGACGACCCGGGGATGGGCGAGCACATCGGCGGGCAAACCTTGCGTGACGACGGTGCCCGCTTCGAGGGCGACGAGTTCGTCGGCGATCGAACACAACAGTGGCATGTCGTGTTCGATGATGAGGATCGAACACCCCGTTTCGAACCGAACGCGTTCGAGCAGCGGCCCGAGTTCCTCGGTTTCGGCCTGCGCCACGCCGGCGGCGGGCTCGTCGAGCAGCAGCACCGCGGGTTCCGCCGCGAGCACGCAGGCGAGGTCGACGACGCGCCGGGACCCGGTGGATAGCTCGCGCACGAAAAGGTCACAGACGGGGCCGAGGTTCAACACGTCCATGAGTCGGGCCGCGCGGCGCGCCACGCGGCGCTCGGCTTTGCGCACGTTGGGCAGGTACAGCGCGCCGGCGACGGCCGAGCGCACATCGAGGTGGCGCTCGCAGGCGACGCGCACCGTCTCCTCGACGGTGAGCGACGGGAACAGGCGCGCGTCCTGGAAGCAGCGGTGCAGGCCGAGCTTGGCCCGCTCGTCGGGGCTGAGGTAGGTGACGTCGTTGCCGAGCACCGACACGGTGCCGTCGTCGGCCTCGGTGTAGCCACAGATCAGGTCGAACAGCGTTGTCTTGCCGCACCCGTTCGGGCCGATGAGGCCCAGGATCTGGCCTTCGTGCAGCGTGAGGTCGACGTGGTTGGCCGCGGCGATGCCGCCGTAGCGCTTGACCATGTTGCGCACTTCGAGGACGGGCGCCGTGTCGACGGTTGTGCGGCCGCGGACGGCCATCTTGCCGCTGCCCCCACCGCCGAGCATGACCGAACGCAGGATGTCGGGACGGGCCAGAAGGTCCGCCGTCTTGCCTTGGAAGCGGACCTCGCCCTTCTCCATGAACACGGCGCGGTCAGCGAGCGAGAACGCGACGTTGATCGATTGCTCCACCAACACGATCGTGGAGCCCTGTTCGTGGATTGCGCGCACGATGCCGAGCAACTGCTCGACGATCGCCGGCGCGAGGCCGAGCGACAACTCGTCGATCAACAGCAGCGCCGGGCGCAACAACAGCGCACTGCCCAGCGCCAGCATCTGCTGCTCGCCGCCCGAAAGGTCACCGGCGATCTGGTCGCCGCGTTCGCGCAGCACCGGGAAGTAGCCGTACACCTCTTCGAGACGTCGGGCGACCAGCGCGTCGTCGCGGCGGATCGACCACGACGCGAGCCGCAGGTGTTCGCGCACGGTCAGCGTCGGGAAAATGGCCTGCCCACCGGGCACCAGCACCAGGCCGCGGTCGATGTGGGCGGCGCCGGGCAGGAAGGTGATGTCCTCGCCCTCGAACGCAACCGCGCCGTTGGACGGCATGGCCGTGCCGCAAATAGCGCGCAGAAGCGACGACTTGCCGGCGCCGTTGGTTCCGAGCAGCGCCAGGATCTCACCCCGCTTGACCTCGAGGTCGACGTTAAACAGCACCTGCACGCCGCCGTAGCCGAGGTCGAGGTCTTTGACCACGAGCAGGTCGTCGTCGTGGCCGGCGACGGCGCCCGCCGCGGTGGCCGCGGCCGACGCGGCGGCTTGGCGGATGTCGGCGTCGATGGTCTGTCCGGCCGACGCGATGATCAACGAGCCGATCAGGAGGACGGGCACGGCGATGGCGATGCCCCAGCGCAGGCCGTAGTGGTCACCGAGCACACCGATGGGGATGGCGATGGGCACGCCGAGCGCGACGAACAGCGCGCCAAAGCCCACGGCGAAGCCACGGACGCGGGCCGGGATCACGATGGTCATGAGCGAGATA
>JACCXE010000443.1 GCA_013697265.1 Actinomycetota bacterium
GCTCAACCGCATGAGTTCCGACGTGGTCGGCGCGCAGGCCACGGTCGGCACCGTGGCGACCGTGTGGTCAGACATCTGCCTGCTCACGTCGGTGATCATCGCGATGCTGCGGTTGTCGTGGCAGGTCACGTTGGCGTCACTGGCGATCCTGCCCCTACTCGTGGTGATCGACAAATGGCTCAGCCCGCGCATTGTGGCGCTCAGCCGCCAACGCATGCAGCTTCAGGGCACGATGTCGGCCACGATCGCCGAGAGATTCAACGTGAGCGGCGCGCTGCTCGTGAAACTGTTCGGCCGCCGGGGCAGTGAGCGCGACATGTTCGCCGACACCGCCGGCACCGTGCGCGACACCGGTCTGAGCCTCGCCATGGCCAGCCGTCTCTACTACGCGTCGCTGGCCTTCGTCGGTGCCCTCGGCACCGCGGCGGTCTACTGGCTCGGCGCCCGTGCCGTTATCAATGGCTCGCTGTCTATCGGCGCATTGGTTGCGCTGTCGCTCTACGTAAGCCGGCTGTACTCGCCGCTTACCGATCTGGCCAGCGCCCGCGTCGATCTGCTTGGCTCACTGGTCAGCTTCGAGCGCTGCTTCGAGATCCTCGACGCGCCGCTGTCGATCACCGACGCGCCCGACGCCATCGACCTGAACAATCCACGCGGTCGGGTCGAGTTCGACAACGTCACGTTCCGCTACCCCGCTCCGTCCACCGTGTCGGTCGCGTCGCTTGAGGGCGACGGTGAGTCGCCGCTGTCCGATGAGGCGTCCGACGAGATCTTGCACGGCGTGTCGTTCGTGGCCGAGCCCGGCACGCTGGTGGCCCTCGTAGGGCCGTCGGGTGCGGGCAAGACGACGATGGCCAACCTTGTCCCCCGCCTCTACGAGGTAACCGGCGGCGCCGTATCGATCGACGGCATCGACGTGCGCTCGCTGTCGCTTACAAGCCTGCGCAACGCCATTGGCGTGGTAACGCAAGACCCGCACCTGTTCCACGACACGATCGAACACAACCTGCGCTACGCCCGCGCCAGCGCAACCACCGAAGACCTGCACGAGGCGTGCCGCCGGGCCCGCATCCACGACGTGATCGCCGGACTGCCCGACGGCTACGACACTGTGGTCGGCGAGCGCGGCTACCGCCTATCCGGAGGCGAGAAGCAGCGCCTGGCTATCGCCCGGCTGTTGTTGAAAGACCCCGCCATCGTGATCCTCGACGAGGCCACGAGCCATCTCGACGCCGAAACCGAAGCGCTGGTACAAGACGCGTTGAACGTCGCTCTCGCAGGCCGCACTGCGATCGTGATAGCGCACCGCCTATCGACGATCCACGACGCCGATCAAATCCTCGTCGTAGACGCTGGCCGCATCACCCAGCGCGGCACCCATCAAGAACTCATGGCCACCGGCGGTCTCTACGCAGAGCTAACCGAGCGCCTCGCGGCACGCTGAGCTACGAAACTGTGACGGTGCCGGTCATGCCGGCGTGGATGGTGCACTGGTAGCTGTAGGTGCCCGGCTTCGAGTACTTGTGCGTGACCGTGAACGTGGAGCTGGCCTTGTGGGACACGCCGTCGTCGCCCTTGAGGTCGTGCACGATGCTGCCGTCGCTGACCCACTCGACTACCTCGTCGGTCTTCACGCTCACGTCGTCGGGAGCCCACGTGGTGCCGCTCGCTTTGATGCTCGCGGCGGCGGGGCCGTCACCTCGGGCCGGAGTCGACTCTGGGGTCTTCTTACCGTCGGAACAAGCCGAACCGGCCAAGAGACCAAAGGCGGCGGCGACAACCAGGAACTTACGCATGAGCCCATCTTTCCAGGCGGGTTTGATTCAACCCAAGTCAAGCCACCGGTCGAGCACCGGGATCAGATCGCTCAGCGAACGGATCACCGCGTCGGGCGTTACGTCGAAGTCGTCGACCATGCCGTGAGTGGCGTACACGGCGCGCATGCCGCTCTGTTGGGCACCGAAGATGTCGTCGTGAAGCCTGTCGCCCACGAACACCGTTTTGGCCGGCGCAACGTCGAGGGCCTTGAGCACCGCGCGGAAGGCGATCGGATGCGGCTTCATGTGGGACAGGTCGCACGAGTAGACGCACGCATCGAGGAACTCGGCCAGACCGTCGCGCTCGAGCAGCATGTTGTGGAACTCGGCGGGCCAGTGCGTGTTCGACAACAGGCCGGTCTTGAGACCGATCGACTTGCAGGCAGCGAGCACTGGCAGCGCGTCGGGGTGGTGAACGATCAGGGGGCTCCAGGCGTCGAGGTAGGCCCGCGCCGCGTCGGCGTGCAGGTGATCGACGTTCGTCAACCCCGCACTAATCGCGGCGGCGGCAACGATCTCGTTCAGGCGGCCCGATTCTTGTCCGCCCCGTAGCGTCTGCCACGACGCGCCTTCCGCTTCGAGCAGCGCCTGGTGGATCTCGTCACCCCGTTCGGCGTGCAGGACGTCGGCCGCCGGTCGCCACAGCGTGTCGACCACTTCCTGGTCGGCCCACTGCGACAGGGTGCCGCCCCAGTCGAAGATGACCGCTTCGATTGCCGGCATTAGTGGGTGTGTGTAGTGCCGTCGCCGTGCGTATGCGTGTGCCGGGTGTCCAACCAGCGACGGAATCCGGCCGCGTTGGAGTGGACTCCGTTGAGGGTCTCGAGCTTTTCGCGGTGCTCGGCCGGAACGTCGTCGAGTTCGTACGAGAACGCGGCGGCCAACGCCTCGGCGATGTCCTCGCCCGCTTGCCAAGCCCGCTCGGCCACTTCGGCCCAACTGCGCAAGATGCCTTCGGCCTCTTCGCACACCGTCTCGGGGTCGGGCACCAGCCCGTAGTGCGCCAGCGCGATGCCAGTTGGGCGTCGGGCCGCGAACTTCGCCAACGACGTCACGGCCTGTTCTAAATCGAAGTCGGGTGGCGGCGTGGCCGGGCGCAACACCCCGGCGTCGGGCAAGCGCACACCGACGGCGTCGCCGACGAACAGCAGCCCGCTGTTCGAGTCGTGCAGCGCCAAATGGTGCTTGGCGTGACCGGGCGAGTCGACCGTGGTCAACACGTGACCAGGCCCGACCTCGATGTCTTCGCCGTCTTGGAGCACGTGGATGCGTTCGGCCTCGACCGGGTCAAGGCGGCCGTACAGCGAGTCGAGCAGATCGCCGTAGACCATCGCGGCCGAGTTCACGAGCTTGGACGGGTCCGCGAGGTGACGGGCGCCTTTTTCGTGCACGTAGACCGTCGCGTTCGGGAACGCGCGGGCCACGTCGCCAACCCCGCCGGCGTGGTCGAGATGGATGTGGGTCACCGCAATGCCGGCGAGGTCGTTCGCGCCGATGCCGAGTTCGGCCAGCGCCGCCAGCAACTGCGGCACCGAGCTCTGGCTGCCCGTCTCTACGAGCACAGGAGCGGGCCCTTCGACCAGATACCCCGCGGTGACCTCGGTCCACCCGCCGAGCAGCGTGTCGATCTGTACCACGCCGTCACCAATGCGATCGCTCATGCACTGATCGTACGGCCGCCGTGGGGCGAGCGAAGCGAGGGGCCCCACGTTGCGGAGGAGGGCGGGCCTGCGGGGTGCCCGCCCGGGTAATAGACGCGAAGGAGGGGGTGGCCCGAAGGCCACCCCCTCCTACAGCGATGGTGTGATCACCTACGCCGTGCGAGCCCTCCGCTTAAAGAGAGCACCGAGGGCGAGAAGCAGGAGTCCAAGCAGAGCTTGCATTCCTACTGACACGCCCGTGCGGGCCAGCACCGAGCCATCAGAAATAAAATCGGGATGGCTGATGATGGGATTACCGCTGGGTACCACCGGCGGCGTAGGCGTACCCGGGGGCACGACGACGATCGGCGGAGTCAGAGCCTTCTTGCAACGACACGTGATCGTTGGGAAGGAAGGCACAGGCAGCGGTGGGAGTGTCGGCTGCGGGCATCCGGGGCCGAATGAATCGACGCCCTGACAAATCGCATTCGACGCAATGTTTCCGAAGGCGATCGCGTTGCCCGTGCGGACAGTCGCGGTGCCATCAGAAGTGTTGCTCAGGTCGGCCGTGTTCACAGCGATGCCACCAGGCGCGGTTGCGGTGGAGGTATTCGTTGTGTCGTTGTCCGACGTGTTCCCGGCAGCGAGGTTGAGCCCCGTGTTAGCAAGACCTACGCCGAAGTTGATAATGACGGCATTGGAATCGTCCAAGCCGAAGTTGTCGTCCGAGGCGGAGGCGCTTTGCACGATGCCGGTGGCCGAGCGGTTGCCCAGCGCGTAGGCATCACCGGTGGTGATGTCAACGGTGCCATCCGAGTTGTTGTTCTCGGTCAGCGTGTTAACGGCGACAAAGTCATCGACGATTCCGGCTGCGTCAACTGTCGCAGTGTCGGTGGTGTCGATGTCGTTGTCCGAGGCGTTGCCGGTACCCAGGTTGAGACCTGAGTTGGCAATGCCGACACCAGAGTTGGTAACAGTCGCATCATTGTCATCACCGTTTTGGATGATGTAGGTGATGCTCGTGTTACCGAAACCAGCAGAGGCACCCGTATTGATCGAAGCCGATCCGTCCGAGTTGTTTCCACCGGTGAGGGTGTTGCTCGCCACAGCGTCGTCGGCCGTCAGAGCGCCGGCAGCATCAACTGTTGCCGTGTCGTCGAAGTCAATCGAGTTGGTGGACAGGTTTCCAACGGCGAGGTTCAGACCGCTGTTGCCGATGCCGACACCCTGGTTGTTCACTTCAACGTCCTGATCGCTCAAGACAAAACCGCTGACGACATTGCTGTCAGCGACCTGCGAGAGATCAGTGGTCGAGGTGTTACCCGAGCCGCCAGCGAAGCCAGTAGTGATGCTGGCCGAACCGTTGGAGTTGTTCTGCAGGGTGGCCGTGTTGGCCGCGACTGCATCGTCAATGGCGACTGCGCCGTTAGCGTCGACGGTCGCATCTTGGGTTCCGTCTTCGACAGTGTTGTCGGAGTCGTTGCCAATAGCGCCATTGAAACCACTGTTGCCGATACCGACACCAGTGTTGTTCACTTCAGCAGCCTGATCCGTCAGCACGAAGCCCGCGCCGGAGATGTTGGCGTCTGCAATCTGGTTGAGCGTGGTAGTCGACGTATTGCCGGTACCTATCGCTGCGCCAGTGTGGATCGAAGCGGAACCATCGCTGTTGTTCGCCGCGTTGACCGTGTTAGCGGCCACCACGTCGTCAGCAGTGAACGCGCCGCCGCCACCCTGAGCCACCGTCGCGGTTTGCGAAGGATCGTCAATGGTGTTGGTGGACGTGTTGCCGACAGCAAAGTTCACACCGGAGTTGGCGATGCCAACACCAGTGTTATCCACTTCAGCGTCCTGATCGCTCAGAACGAAGCCAGAGCCGTCGATGTTTGCGTCGACGACCTGGTTGAGGACAGTGGTGTGAGCACTGTCGTTGCCGATGGCGAGAGCATCACCAGTGGTGATGCTGGCGTCGCCATCCGAGTTGCTGCTGTTGGTGGCCGTGTTCGCTGCGACAACGTCGTCAGCAAGCAGGTCGCCGGCTCCACCCTCGGTGACGGCGGAATCCTGATCGAGCGTGTTGCTCGTGTCAGCGTCGTTACCGGTGGCGAAGTTGATGCCCGAGTTGGCGATGCCAACACCGGTGTTGCTCACGTCCGCGTCCTGATCAGCCAGGAGGAAACCGCTGCCAGAAATGTTGGCATCGGAGACCTGGTTGAGGGTCGTGGTCGATTGGTTACCAGTGGCGCAGGCATGACCAGTCGTAATGCTGGCCGAGCCGTTGCTGCTGGTGTTCGACGCACTCGTGTTCGCCGACACAACGTCGGACGGTGCGAGCAGTGCGCCAATGTTTCCGCCGCCGTTTTCGCTGACCGCAGCGTCCTGATCGAGATCAGTCGAGTTGGTCGAATCGTTGCCGGTAGCGGAGTTGAGACCGGAGTTGGCGATGCCAACACCGTTGTTTACTTCCACAGCTTCCTGATCAGTGAGAACGAAACCGCTGCCATCGATGCTGGCGTCGGAAACCTGGTTCAGGTGGCTGGTGCTGATGTTGCCGGTGGCGATCGCATCACCAGTGGTGATGGAAGCCGAACCGTCAGTGGTGCTGCTGCTGGTTGCCGTGTTAACGGCAACTGCGTCACCCAAGATGCTGCCACCATTTGCGGTAACGGCGCTGTCTTGATCGACAGTGGAGTCGTTATCCGAAGAGTTACCGGTAGCAGTGTTGAGGCCGCTGTTTGCAACCGCGACACCAGTATTGGTGCTCGACAAGCTCTGATCAACGAGGGCAAAACCATCACCATCGAAATCAGCGACCTGCGAAATATTGGTGGTCGAGGCGTTACCAATCGCGCAGGCGCAGCCAGTAACAATCTTGGCTGAACCGTTGGAGTTGGTGTCGCTAGTGGCGTTGTTAGAAGCAACTACGTCACCGTCGATGCCACCATTACGTCCGCCACCATTTTGGGTGACAGAAGCGTCTTGGTCGACATCTGAACTATTGGAGCTGTCGTTACCAACCGCGGTGTTCAAACCGCTGTTCGCAATGCCGACTCCGGTGTTGGAAGCGTTGGCTTCCTGATCAACGAGCGTGAAGCCAGCACCATCGGTGTTGACTGTCTGCGCGATGTTCACCGTGCTAGCAGCGTCATTGCCAATGGCAGTGGCGTCACCCGTACGGATTTCGGCGCTTCCGTTCGACGAAGTCGAGGAAGTGCCGTCGTTGCTAGCAACTGCTCTGCCGTCGATACCCCCATTGCCGTTCTGAGCAACGCTCGCGCGCTGATTAACGGTGGAGTCATTATCGGATTCGTTGCCTGTTGCGGTGTTCAGGCCGGTGTTGGAAATGCCAACGCCGGTGTTTGTAACCGTGGCCGACTGATCGGGCAGGACGAAGCCGGCGCCGTTCGTGTCAACCGTCTGGGCCACGTTCGTGGTCGAACGTGTACCAACACCAGAAGCGTTCCCGGTGTGAATGTCGGCCGAGCCATCGCTGGTGGACGACGACGAACCGAAGTTCGCCGCAACTGCGTCATCGCTGACGTCAGCATTAATCCGCGCGCGCTGGCGGGTGGTCGACGTGTTGGCTGAATCATTGCCAGTGGCAGTGTTCAGACCAGAGTTGGCAATGCCAACACCAGTGTTGGAAGAGTCCACATCCTGGTCGGTCAGCACGAAGCCACCGGCGGAGCCGGTGTCGACGGTCTGAGCAACGTTCGTGTGGGCCGAGCTACCAACAGCGTCGGCGTTGCCGGTGGTGATACTGGCGGATCCGTCACTGTTCGTGTCGGATTCACCGAAGTTGCTGGCCACGGTGTCATCACCGGTGACAGCACCGATGTCGGCACTCTGACGGGTCGAAGCGGTGTTGTCCGACGTGTTGCCGGTCGCACCGTTGAGACCCGTGTTCGCGAGAGCGACACCGTTATCGGTTGCAGTGACACTCTGGTCGGACAGAACATTGTTGACACCATCGGTGTCAACGGTCTGAGCGACGTTCGTGGTTGCAGCCGAGTCGTTACCTACAGCATTGGCGTTACCGGTGGTCACGTCGGCCGAACCATTGCTGGTGGTCGTCGCGTCACCGAAGTTTGAAGCAACGGCATCGTCGCCGGCCGCGGCAACACGCGCGTCTTGCGACGTGGTGCTGCTGTTGACCGAGTCGTTGCCGGTGGCCGTGTTGAGGCCAGTGTTAGCGATACCGACGCCCGTGTTGTTGACGGTGACATCCTGATCGGGCAGCGCGAATCCACCATTGGTGGTTGCGTTAACCGTCTGGATGACATTGGTCGTCGAGGCATTTCCGATAGCGCTTGCGTTGCCGGAATCGATGGACGCAGAACCGTCACTGTTGGTAACGGCGGAACCGAAGTTCGCCGCAACAGAGTCGTCGCCCGTCGAGTTGGACCTGGCGCGCTGGTTGCTGGAGGCGTCATTGAAAGAGGTGTTGCCCTCTGCAATGTTGCCGCCCGTATTCGCAATAGCGACACCGGTGTTGTTGACAGTGGCTGTCTGATCCGTAAGCACGAGGCCGGAGCCTGGTGTGTTCACGTCGACAACCTGGGTGAGATTGGTGGTGGAGCTGTTACCGACTGCATTGGCATTACCAGTCGTAATGCTGGCGTCGCCGTTGCTTTCAGCGGTGGCCGTTCCGTCGTTAGAAGCAACGGAATCGTCACCAGCCGGTGGACCGGCGCCAGAAGTAGCTCCCTGAATGTTGTTCGTTGTCGAATCCGACAAGTTCCCAACTGCAAGGTTTAGGCCGGTGTTGGCGATGGATATGCCGACGTTTGAAACATTTGCGTTCTGATCGATCAAGACGATCGATCCCAACGACCCTGTCGCAGTGACGTTTACTACCTGACTGACGTTGTTTGTTGCTGCGTTTCCGACTGCGTTCGCATCGCCCGTAATGATTCCGGCCGATCCGCCCGAGTTAGTCGAAGCTGTTGCATCGTTCGCAGCAACGGAGTCGCCAGGTCCTGCCGTAGCGTTCGCTGTCTGGTCATTGCTTGCACCATTCAACGAATCGTTTCCGACTGCACCGTTGAGTCCCGTGTTGGCAATGCCAACACCCGTGTTCGTAATAGTCGCGTTTTGGTCGACTAGTACGACAACGCCGAGACCGCCGTCGTAGTTTCCGTCAAACGTCTGATGAATCGCGTTGTTCGAAGTAGACCCCGTTGCGGAAGCGTCGCCCGTATCAATACGTGCGTCGCCGCCTGAGGTATTTCGAGTTGTCGCGTTGTTAGACGCGACCGAGTCACCAGATGCACCCGTAGAAGTTGCCTTCTGCGAGTTGCTTGCTGTGTTGTCCGAAACGTTGCCGATCGCCACGTTGCCGCCAGTATTCGAAATGCCAATACCAGTGTTGGTAATGGTCGCGTTCTGGTCGACGATGACGACTGCACCGTTATGGCCTTGCACAACAGTTTGTTGGGTGTTGTTCGTCGCAGCGTTCCCCGTCGCGTCGGCATCGCCCGTTTTCACGGATGCGGTACCTGTAGACGAGTTGCTCGTGCTCCCTTGATTGGGAGCAACCGCGTCGGATCCACCACCAGCAGCCGTAGCTGTCTGGTCGCCTGTAGCCGTATTACCGGAGTCATTGCCCGCACCCCCGTTTACTCCCGTGTTGGCGGCACCAACGCCTGTGTTCGCTGTGGTCGCATCTTGATCTGCAGACGCGACTCCACCGAACAGCAGGACGAATAGCATCACCGCTGAGGAGAACAGGAGGGCAATGGCGCCAGTACGTGGGCCAGTCCTCTCTTTGCTCGTAACCAATTTCTCACCTCCTTTCGTTTGGTTGGTTGTGTTTTGGATAAGAGACCGCGCCGAAGAGGCGCGGTTTTCATGCTGGGTAAAGCGATGCCCGAAGCACTGTCTTCGGGAGGTGAGCGCTAAGCGCCTGACCCCACACCGGCCCTGCTGAACAGAGGGCGCGCGTGTCGGCGGTGAAGGTTTACTTGCACAGAGCGCAGGCGTCAAACACCAGCTGCGGGCCAAAGGCACTGAAATGTCGCAATAGGCCGGAAAATCGACCGGACCCAGGCTTATACGTGAGGTTGAGGGTTCACGCTACGTGGCAAGTTGAGGGTGCCCACCGCTATTTGTCGGCACCGCGCGCGGTCACGTCGATGCTGATCACGTTGTACCGGGCGCTCGGCTTCGAAGCCTCTTCGCCGGCTCCCCGGTTGATGCGGGCCAACACGTCCATGCCCGATGTCACCTGGCCAAACAGCGGAAACGTGGGCGGCAGGGTGGCGCCGCTCGGTCCGAGGATGATCAACACCTGGCTGCCGTTCTGGTTGGCCGCTGGATGCGCGAACACGAGCGCGCCCTTCACGTACTCGGCGGAGCTGGCCGGCAGGCCGTCGTCGCGAAACTCATAGCCAGGGCCGGTGATGCCCGGCGCGACCGGGTCACCGGTCTGAGCGATCGTGTCTTTCAGCACCCGGTGGAACGGCAGCCCGTCGTAGAAGTGCCAGCGAGACAGGAACACAAAGTTGTTCACCGCGTTGAAGGCCTTGGCCGGGTACAACTCTGCCTTCAGGGTGCCGGCGGTGGTCTTGATCACGGCCTCGTAAACCTTGCTCGCGTCGATGCACCGACCGGGGGCTCGAGCGAACACGAGTTGGCGAGGCGAGGACCCGTCCGACTGGGGGCACGAGACCTGCGACAAATCGGTGGTCGGTGTGGTCTTGTCTTCGTCGCCGCTGCCTCTGAGGTTCTGGCCGAGCACCCCGAAGCCGAACAGGATCACCACGATGGCGATGGTGACGACGTAGATGAAACCCCGGCGCCTCTTGCGGTCGAGCTGGGCGTGACGGGCCTGGCTCTGACGCACTTGGCGTTCCTGTTTCGAGATCCCGGTACGACCCCGCTTGTTGTTCGGCATTGCGACGAAAGTTAGTTGGCGGCCCTTTTGATTACGTGGTCAAACGAGTCGCGCGCCCATCATCTCGAGGACGCGGGTCTTTAGGGCGTCGAGGTCCACGGAGAGATCTCGTAGGACATCGAGGCCGACGCTCTTCGGTGTCGCCAGCAATCCCAGGAGCAAGTGCTCGGTTCCGATGAAGCCGGACTCGAGCCGAACCGATTCGCGGAGCGACTGCTCCAGTATCTGCTTGCCATCGACCGCGAAGGCCGGGCGCTCGTCGTTTGGCACGTTCACCGGCACGTCTCCCAGTGAGGCAGCGACCGACTGCTTGACCTTTTCTACGTCGATGCCGATCGAACTGAGCGCGTGATCCGTCGACACCGGCGGCCCGGGAGGTTGAAGTCGGACGGCCGCGGCGCGCGCTGCGTCCCCGTCAACGCCGAATTCGCGCAAGGCGCTCACCGCGACACCGTCATCGGCATTCGCCAACGCGATCAAGAAATGGTCGCCCCGGATGAACTGGCGCGCCGCAGCCGCTTCCTGCTGCGCCTCGACCAGCGTGCGCCGAGCCCTATCGGTAAAGCGCTCGTAAGCCATTATTGCCCCCCTTTTCTCCGTTGGTTCAGGTTCTCCAGCGCATCGAGGTGGCGTGCGTACTTCTTGTGCACCGCCTGCCGGCTGACGTTCAAGGCGTCGGCAATTTGCTGCCAGGTCCAACCCGCTTTGCGAGCGTTAGCTACCTGGACGCGCTCGAGCTGTTCGCTCAAGCTGCGAAGGGCCCACACCGCGCGCAGGCCGATCGCCGGATCGTTGCTTGTCGCCGCGTCCACCGAGTCGTCCAACCGCTCCACGCTGTCAACCTACGTTGACGATCACAAGGTCTGTCAATCAGGATTGACAGCCAGCCCCTCTGCCGGAACGCGATGAGGGCGGCCGCTGTACTGGGCCGCCCTCGCATCGCACTTCAGTTCGTTAGCGCTGCACGGCCACCTGAGAGGAGGTGTTCGTGCTGCTGTTGCCGATCGCCGATCCGCCCGAGGCGTCACCGACACCGACGTTGGTGGTGGAACTCTTCTGAGCCACGGTCACATCGTCGTCGTAGACCCGAAGCACCGCGAGCTGGCTCACGTCGGTCGTCGCAGTTGAGCCCACTGCTAAGGACTGCGTGTCGGTGGCGACCGCTGTTGCGCCACCGACATTTGTCACATCAGCCGTTTGGCTCAGATGCGCATCACCCGACCCGAGCAGGAGAACCACCGCCGTTTGGTGCACCGTCGTCGACGACGCATTGCCGACCGCCTCAGCATCGCCACTGCCCGCTGAGGCAGCTAACGCGTGTCCGAGGTTGTCAACGTGCGCCGACTGTTCGACGGTTGCGGTTCCTGTCCCCCGCTGGACGACCACGGTCGTTTGGTAAATCGAAGTCCGGGCGTGGTCGCCGGTGGCCGAAGCGGAACCCGAACCAACAGCTGTTGCTTCAGCGAGGCCTCTGTTGTTCACAACAGCGGTTTGCCGGGCAGCGATGCTGACCTGGGTACCGTCGCCCCCTTTGACGATAGACACCTGGTAGATCGTGGTGCGGCCATCGTTGCCGAGTGCAGACGCGCTCCCCGGGGGTGGGCCCCGAACCGGGTTCGAGCGCCACGCAGTTGCGAAGCGCTGATCCAATAGATCG
This sequence comes from Actinomycetota bacterium, assembly GCA_013697265.1. Classification (GTDB taxonomy): domain Bacteria; phylum Actinomycetota; class Acidimicrobiia; order Acidimicrobiales; family JACCXE01; genus JACCXE01. The sequence continues at coordinate 12,010 of JACCXE010000443.1, forward strand.
CCGGCCCATGTGGGCCACCACTGCTCGTCCGCTCCGGCCGCCCCAGCCGTTGGAGGCAGGGCGGCGGTGGTCGAGTTGGTGTTTGCGGCGGTCGTGGTCGCGTAAGCGGAAGGGCCTGCGGCCTGGTTGCGGGTGGGCGACGAGTCGTCCGCGGGCGCGGCCGACGGCGTCTGAGCAGCGGGTGCGCCGGCGGGGTTCGCGGTGGACGCCGCCGACTCGGCGGCCATCGCCGCTCGGGCCTGGTCGACCGCGCTGACCTTCTTCTTCTTCGGACTTTCTGCGGGTTTTCCACCGTGGCCC
>JACCXE010000460.1 GCA_013697265.1 Actinomycetota bacterium
CCGTCGAACTTGGCCGTCGCCTCACACGTGAGGTCGACGCGCACCGCACGGTGTCGGTGCGCGGCACCGTGGCCCCGAACCATGCGGTGATGACTCTCAGCCAGGTCGACGCCGAACGGTTCGAACCCTTCGCCGATGCGCTGGTGCGTGAACTCGAAGAGGCGATGCGCGAGCACGCCCGCGACCGCACGTACCGATTCCTCGGCCCGGTCAAAGTCGAGCTGTACCAAGACCCCGACTTCAAGAAGGGCGAGTACACCGTGGTCGTCGAGGTGCGCCAAGGCCCGGGCGGCCTGCCCAGCGCCGCGCTCGTATTGGGCGACGGGTCACGCATCACCGTGGGCGAAGCCCCGATAGTGATCGGGCGCGCCCCCGAGTGCGACGTGGAACTGGCCGACTCCACCGTGAGCCGCCGCCACGCCGAGATCGTGCGGGACGGCGACGCCTGGTTCGTCCGCGACCTCGGCTCGAGCAACGGCACCAAGTTGAACGGCGCCGGCGTCGTCGATCAGATGCTGCAAGACGGCGACCAGATAAAACTGGGCTCAGTCACTCTTGGTTTTGAAACGTCCTGATGCCCGACAGCCTCCTCACCGTCCTACGACTCCTGTTGCTCTCGCTGATCTGGCTGTTCTTCCTGCGCGTACTGGGCCTGCTCGCGTCGAAGCCCAAGGCCATGACCGCGGTCGCCGCGCCGGTTACCAGTGGTGTCGCTGCGAATGCGCCGCCGCCTCCGCCCAGGGGCCGCGGTGCGACCAAATCGTCGCTGCGCGTCGTCAGCGGGGGCACGATGGCCAACAAAGAGTTCACCGTCGGCGAAGAGGCCACTCTCGGGCGGGGCCAGGGTTGCCAAGTACAGATCGCCGACTCCATGGTCAGCCAGTTACACGCCCGCCTGTTCCGCGACGCGAAGGGCTTCCACATCGAAGATCTCGGCTCGACCAACGGCACCTATCTCAACGGCCGCAAAGTCGGTGGCCCCGCGAAGCTGAAAAAGGGCGACCGGGTGCGCGTCGGTCCGGTTGAACTCGAGGTCATCGGGTGACGTCGCTTCGCACCGGAGCCATAACAGACGTCGGGCGCGTCCGCACCAACAACGAAGACCAGCTGCTCGTCACCGAGGCACTGTTCGCGGTCGCCGACGGCATGGGCGGCCACGCCGCTGGCGAAGTCGCCGCGCAGGTCGCCATCGACACGCTTCGCGAGGCCTTCGCCGAGAACGCCACCGCCGAGGGCCTCATCGACGCAGTGCGCACCGCCAACGCCAAGGTGATCGAGCGGGCCGAGGCCGATCCTGAAACCCGGGGTATGGGCACCACCGTGTGCGCCGCGGCGCTCGTGCCCGACGACGACGGCAACGACACGGTCGTGATCGTCAACGTGGGCGACTCGCGCGCATACCTGCTGCGCGATGGTGAACTCAGCCAGATCACAGAAGACCATTCGGTGGCCGACGAGCTGAAACGGGCCGGTCAGATGACCGAAGAGCAGGCCGCGGTAGACCGTCGCCGCCACGTCCTCACCCGGGTGCTGGGCATGGACGCGACGGTCACACCCGACCGCTTCGATCTCGATCCGTTCCGCGGCGATCGCATCCTGTTGGCCAGCGACGGGCTCACCAACGAGGTGCCCGACGCCGAGATCGCGTCGATTCTGCGCAGAATCGATGACCCGGGCGAAGCGGTGCGCGAACTGGCGCGCGTGGCCAAGAACAACGGTGGCGCCGACAACATCACCGTGATCGTCATCGACGTTGCCGACGACGACGGCAAGGCCGAGAACGCGTCCGCCGCACTGGCCAAAGACCCGCCCCGTCCCCGCGGCCTTATCACCGCGGCCGAGCGGGACTCGCGTCTGCGCGACCTGGACGCCGAAAGCCGGCCCCCCTCCGCGGTGCGGTCGGCGACGTTCGATGAACCGACCCGCCGCCGTCGCAAGCTCAAGATCACCGCCTTCGGCCTCGCCGTGCTGCTGGTGATCGCCGGCGCGGTCGGCGCCGTGTTGTTCCTCGGCCGGCCTTGGTATGTGAGCG
>JACCXE010000142.1 GCA_013697265.1 Actinomycetota bacterium
ATCGACGTGCGGGTGGCCGCAGGCAAAGTCAGCGCCCGCGGACGGGTCGACCACGGCGTTAGCACTATCGACTGCGACGCTGGGAAGGTGACGCTTCACCTCGAGCGCGGTTCGGACGCTCGGGTGAATGCCTCGGCCACGCTGGGCAAGGTCGACTTTGGCGGCAAACGAGGCTCGCGGCGAGAGCATCGCGACGACTTCCACTGGGCTGGCATGCGCGACGAGTTCGGCAACGTCGGTGACCTGGGCGACCGCCTCGGGCGCTTGTTGAACAACGCGTTCTCCGACGAACACGAAATGGTCGTCGGCGCCGGCACCGGCGTCGTCGACATCCGTGTGTCGATGGGCTCGGCCGACATCACCTTCGAGGATGAGCCCTCGTCGAATGAGTAGCCATCGTCACGCGCCGCGGGACTGTCCGGTCTGCGGCGATCGCCTTGCGTTGACGCGACTGTCCTGCGGGGAGTGCGGCACCGAACTGTCGGGGGCATTCGGGTCGTGCGACTTCTGCGCGCTGGGCGACGAAGACCGCGAGATCTTGCGGGTGTTCTTGTCCTCACGGGGCAACATGAAAGACGTCGAGCGCCATCTCGGGGTCTCCTACCCCACCGCCCGCAGCCGCTTCGACGCGTTGCTCGGTCGGCTCGGCGTCCATCCATCCCGCGACGACGAACCGCCCGCGCCCAAGGAACGAGATGCTGACCGCCTCGCCGTGCTCGAGGCGCTCGCCCGAGGCGAAGTAGACATCGACGCCGCCGCAGAAGCCCTGTAAGTCGCTACACCCCTCGGGCAGACTCGGCGGCGTGCGTTGCTCTCTTGCCCTTCTTGCCATCGCGGTCAGCGCAGCTTCGTGCGCGCCGGCGGCGCGGTCGGCGGCTGACCGGTCGTCTGCGACCACACCGCCCGGGGTCGGCGTGGTCGCAAAGCAGGTCGATGGCGACACGATCCGGGTCGAGATTGGCGGCGCCGATGAGCGGATTCGTTTTATCGGTATCGATACGCCCGAAACTCACGGCCGCAACGGCCTCGTCGAGTGCTTCGGTAAAGAGGCGGCCGATCACACCGCGCAGCTCATCCCGGTCGGAACCCAGGTGCGTCTCGTGCGTGACGCCGAGGCGCGCGATCGCTACGGGCGCCTGCTCGCATATGTGTACCGCGTGAAAGACAACCTGTTCGTCAATCTGGCGCTAGCCCGAGACGGCTACGCGGATGTACTCACCTACCCGCCCAACGTCGCTCATGCCCAAGAGTTCGTGGCCGCGGTGCGAAACGCACGCAACGCCAACGTCGGGCTGTGGCGCAAGTGCGGCAGCGCTGACGTGCCGATCGAATAGCGCGTTTATCGTGACGGCGTGACAAACGACGTCGAACGCCTGGGTTTTGCCGAGTCGATGCCGCTGGTCATTGTCACCGCCGACGAGCTGGGCTTCGCCTTCGCGACCAACGAAGGCGTGCGCCAAGCGCTCGATCACGGCGCAGCCACATCGGCTGGTTTGATGGTGCCGGCGCCCTGGGCCCGCGCCGCGTCGGCGGCTCACCGCGGGCAAGACGTCGGCGTGTCGCTCACCCTCAACGCCGAGCACGATCTGTATCGGTGGGCGCCGATCACACACGCGCCGTCGCTGCTCGACGGCGACGGCGGATTTCCTCGCACCCCGGCTGATCTGTGGGAGCACGCCGATGTCGACGAGGTCCGACGTGAACTGCGGGCGCAGCTGGAGCGAGCGATCTGGTGGGGTTTCGACGTCAGCCACCTGTCCAGCCATCTCGACGCCGCGGTTATGAGGCCTGAGTTCTTCGACGTCGTGTTGGAACTCGCCCTCGACTACAAGCTCGCCCTGCGATTACCCAATGCCGAAGTGGAGGCCATCGCCGGGTTCCCCTTCCGGCGGCTCGCGGCTGAGGAAGGCATCGCCGTGCCGGACCGTGTCGTCATCGTGCGGGGTTCGGCTGCTGACGCGCTCACGGAATTGGTTGACGAACTCAAGCCCGGCGTGACCGAGATCGTGCTGCGACCTGCGATCGACACCCCTGAACTGCGAGCCCAAACCGACGACGCGCCAGAGCGCATCGACCATCTGAACGCGCTTTGTAGCGCCGGGTTGGCCGACGCGTTGGCCGCGCGCGGCGGGCAGCGCATCG
>JACCXE010000481.1 GCA_013697265.1 Actinomycetota bacterium
TGCATACACGGCGAACTCAACGACCTCACACCGACCGAGTTCGAGGACAACTACCGTCACAAATCTCAAGCCAACGCGGCATGAGAACACCAACCAAAAAAGTCTCCATCAAACCCAGGCCGATTCAAATCGGGCGGGTCGTCGAGATCGAACTCTGCGCTGGACGGGGCATCTTCGAGCATGCAGTGGAAGACGCGGTCTCCCATACTCGTCGACGCAACAAATTTGCCGTTGAACTCGGTGGCTTCTTGGAACACGCCCCTCGCCCGGTCGAACGCTGTCTGCGCGTCGATCTTCCACGAGTCGTTCGGAAGCCGTTCAAGACTGGCTAGAACGTGGATCGCGGTTCCGGGTGCGGCCTCGTCAGCCAGCACACCATGTCCATGGTGCGTCATCAATCGATTGAGCCGGCACGCGAGGCGCCGGCGATTGCGAGCAGTGAGGACGCCGACCGACACGGCAGCGAACATCTCGACGGCAATGCGAGCGAACTGTTCTTGATCAGCGGCACTGACCGGAACAAGAGAGTTGCCAGCGCGATCCTTGCCAACGAGTTGACCCGTCGCGACGTCGACCGCAGCGGCGCGATGTACGAGCGAGTGCCGCACCTCTTCCCATCCCGCGTACAGGGAGCAGAGACGTTGCCATCCATCTTGGAAGGTGTCCGAGACGGGCGGGAGATCTCCGGCGTATAGGCGGGCGAGCCCGACCTTCTCGGCGATTGTCCAACGGCCAGGTTGCCGCGATCCGTGACCGGCGCGGGCGAGGGCCACCTCAAGAGTTAAGTCAATCACCTTGAATGCGGCGCCGAAGAGCAGAGGGCGAAGCTTTGCGACCGTCGACGCGACCGCGCCCGCGGACATGTCGTCCGACACAGCGAGGGCAACCTTCACTCCGACGCCAAGTCCAGTCCCGACGTGAATTTGGCCTGGCGTGGAGCGGAGGTCGACGCTCGCCGAACCGAGCGCATCGTTCGAGGCAGCGATGGTCGACTCGATCGCAAACCTCTCGAACGCGGTCGACTCATCCAATTCTTGGAGTTCACTCGGATTGATCAACTCAGCAATGCCCCCGCTGGGCTGGTTCCCGCTCGCTCAACGAGCCCCGATCATCGCCGATCGCACCCTGGGGGCCCGGCGTCGAAGTGGTTTCGAACTGGCGGTCACCCGACGTGGAGGAAGCGCTTCACTGCGCTTCCCTTCGGCACGGGCGTGAACAGTGCAATGAACGCGTACGGCGTCTCGAGAGTCTCAGTCGCCACCTCAACGAACGTCGCCGATAGGTCAATGGCGTAAAACGACGCTGCCTCTCCGGCGCGAGACGCCTCGCGGGCGGCCAGCTTGGCGTCTGCGGGCAGTGGAACGACCGCCCAGCCGAAGCGCGCCTGGAACGTCGGCGAGCAGTAGACGTGATAGGGCCCGATCGCGCCGCTCCGGCCTCGGAAGCGGATCGCCAAGGCGGCGTCCTTTCGCGTTTCCTCTGTGATGCGGCGCGCTGTGGCCTGTAGTGAAATTTGGTACTTGTTGCTCAGCGTGGACACGATCGACATCGTCAGTCGCGAGTCATCGGCCTCTCTGCGAAGCGTGTCGCCTTGCGCGAGCAACTCGATGGCGGCTTGGTTCGCTTCACGCTCGTAACGGATGCGGACGTCGTCGCGCAGTCGCTTGTCGTCGTCGAGATAGGCGAGCTCGCGCTGCCACGGCAACGCGTCGTGCCCGATCTCATGCGCAGTGACAAACCGGCGCCGCAGGGTCGGAAGCTCCGGTTGGACCCAGACCTCGCGTGTCCCGCGGTGGATGACACCCATCAGCTGGTTGAGTACCTTGTCTACGAGGGTGCCGAACCTCTTCCGGAGCTGGCGCTTCTCGTCGTCGTCGAGCGTGATCTCGCCGGCTGCGACCAGCTTCGACACGCTCATCACGTCCTCGAGCGGCGTCGGAAACACTCCGACGGCATCCGCCCGCCGCAGAAGCATGAGCACGTTGGCACGAATCTCCTTGCGGTCTTCGGGCGACAGGTGACCATCGAGGCTCTCGGACTCGACACCGAATGGCGATCGCCTTGACCGAAGGACGTCAATTACCGCGCGGACAGCGTCGAGTTCGTCGTCGCTGACGTCGTCGCCGAAGTAGCTGAGCGCGATCGCCTGATTGGGTGTGAGCGCGCCCTCTGTCTCTTCGATGTAGCCGGCCCATTGCATAAGCGCGGAAAACGGAACGTCATAGCCGGCGGCGATCTTGTGAAGCATCGATGGCGCGGGCTCGGCCACGTCGCCGCGCTCAAGCTGAGAGAGGTACCCGTGGTTCACCCCAGCCTTCGCCGCCACCTCCCGAAGGCTCCAGCCACAGGACTCGCGGTACTCGCGGAGGCGCTCGCCTAGCTGGTTACGACTGCGGTGTCGTGGCATGCCGTCATTGTCGCATCTTTGGACGGATAACTGACCGATGTGATTGTGGTTTATACCGCCGCCAGATCGGTTAGAATCTGTACCGCACCCAAAAACCACGCTCGCCGGGAGGCAAACATGAACACCGCGATCGACAAGGCAGACCACGAGAAGTCACCGAAGCTGATCACGATTTACGTCAACACGATCGCCCACGAGGTCGAGAAGGCGGAGATCTCCTTCGACGACGTCCTCCAGCTCGCATTTCCGAGCCCTCCGCCCGGGAGCGACGGGTTCACCGTCCTGTACCAGCGCGGCCACGGCAACAAGGACGGCAGCCTCGTGGAGGGCGAGACAGTCAAGGTGAAGGACGGGATGATCTTCGATGTCACGCCGACCCATCTCTCGTAGCGAAGATCTGCAACGGCTCGAAGCCGACGGCTACACCCTCGCGATCGTCGGTGGCAAGCTCGTCGTGAGCAACGTGCCCTTCGTCAACGCCAAGGCGACGGTGCGCCACGACGGCGCGCTCGTCATGGCGCTGACCCTCGCCGGCGACGTGGCCCAGCCACCGGACGACCACACGGCGAGCTTCGTTGGCGGCATCCCCTGCGACCGGCACGGGCGGGAACTGACGAAGATCATCAACAGCCGAGCCAAGTCCGACCTCGGCGGCGGGGTCGTCGTCGACTGCACATTCTCGATGATGCCGAACACCAACGGCGGCAGGTATCCGAACCTGTACGAGAAGGTGACGAAGTACATCGCGGCGATCAGCGGCCACGCAACCGCGCAGGACTCATCCGCCACGGCGCGCGTGTATAAGCCAGTCGTGCCGGACGAGGACGACGGGCCCTTCAAGTACCTCGACACCGCGTCGTCGCGTGCCGGTATCGACGCGCTCAATGAAAAGCTCAAGGGCGAACGCGTCGCGATCATCGGCCTCGGCGGCTCCGGCGAGTACATCCTCGACTTCGTCGTCAAGACCCACGTCGAGGAGATTCACCCGTTCGACGAAGACATCTACCTCACGCACAACGCGTTCCGCGGGCCAGGCGCGCCGACGCTGGAGGAGCTCGACGCCGCGCCCCTGAAGGTCGACCATTTCACCGCGATCTACAGCAACATGCGCACGGGCATCCTCCCGCACCCTTACGCCATCACGGCCGAGAACGTGTCCGAGCTTCGCGATATGACGTTCGTGTTCCTCGCGATCGACGACGCGCCCGCTAAGAAGCCGATCGTGGACGCGCTGCTGGAGATGGGGATCCCGTTCATCGACGTCGGCATGGGCGTCAACGAGGTCGGTGGAAAGCTGACTGGCGTTGTCAGAACGACGATCGTGACGCCGGATGACCGCGACCACGTCGCCGACCACATCAAGTTCATTGACGTCGGTTTCGACGACGACTACCGGAGGAACATTCAGATCGCCGAGCTCAACGCGCGTAACGCCAGCGACGCCGTGATCCGATGGAAGAAGTTTCGAGGCATCTACGCCGACATGACCGGCGAGCACACCAGCGCGTTCAGCATCGCGACGAACCATGTCGTGAACGAGCGGCTCGAACCGTTGGTGGACGGTGAGGCCGAGTGCGCGTAACGCGCCTCGAGCCAGTCTTCATCGATGCGCGTCCGGAAGTCCTCGAGCCAGGGAAGGTCTACATCTCGATCCCTTTTCGCACCTCCGTGCACTTGTGCTGCTGCGGCTGCGACAACGAGGTCTGGCTACCTATCCGGCCGACCCAATGGGCGCTCACGTACGACGGAGAGACCGCTTCGTTCGCCCCATCCGTCGGCAACTGGAACTTTCCCTGCCGATCTCATTACTGGATTCGTAACGGCGTGGTCGATTGGATACCGGCTTGGCGGAACGACGGGGTCGCTGTCGACCCAGCTATGAC
>JACCXE010000489.1 GCA_013697265.1 Actinomycetota bacterium
TTGGCATCGAGTTCGACCTCACGTTCCGCGCCGCGTTCGAAGCGATGGACGAACCGCACCACGTGCACCGCATGGGGCCGAAGATCTTGTTGGACGCGTCGCGGTTCTGCCAGGTCGGCTCGTGGGAGGGAACGCTTCGCGTCGACGGCGAGTCGTTCGACGTAGCCCCCGACGTCTGGGTCGGCACCCGCGACCGGTCATGGGGCATCCGTCCCGTCGGTGAAGCCGAGCCGCCCGGCCGCAACGCCGATGAGCCGTCGATGAGCGGATTCTGGTGGAACTGGATCCCGCTGCGCTTCGACGACTTCGCGCTGATGGTGATCGCGCAGGAAAATGGTGAGGGCCACCGCATCCTCAACGAGGCCGTTCGGGTGTGGAAGGACGGCAGGGTCGAACAACTGGGCTGGCCCGAGTTCGACGTGCGTTACAAACCGGGCACCCGTCACCCCACCGGGGCGTCGATCAGCCTCGTGGACCGCGACCGCAAGCCGCTCACGCTCGAGGTCGAGACGTTCACGTCGGTGCCCCTCAACGTCGGCGCCGGCTACGGCGGCGACCCGGACTGGAACCACGGACTCTGGAAGGGCCGGGGCTGGGTCGAGTCCACGGTCTACGACATGAACGACCCGATGGTCGCGGGCCGCGTCCCGTTCGGCGTGGTCGACTACGTCGCTTGGGCCACGCTCGACGGCGCCGAAGGCTGGGGCATCTTCGAGCACGGCACCTTTGGCAAGCACACCCCCAGCGGCTTCACTGACTGGGACTCAGTCGCGCCCTAACTGGCCCGACGGAAAGTGCTGCACCTCGATGCCCATCGGGAGCAGGTGCTGGAACTTGAACGACGGATAAGCGTCCGCAGCTGACTTCAGAGGCTCGGGGCTCGCGCCGAGTTCCGTAACGCGAGTCCACCGGGACTCGACTTCGTCGGCGGAGTCGACCAGCACGCCGAAGTGCTCGTAGCTCATCGGTTGGTGCTCGACCTTCTCGCGCAGGTTGATGTAGCTCTGCGCACCAATCAGGATCGTCAACCGCTCCGCGTTGCTGACGCCGCGCATTTCCTTCCAACCGAACGCGTCGCCGTAGAAGGCGAGAATGTCGGTGCGGTGCTGCGGGGTAAGCGACCCGACCGGAACGCTCATGCCGATGTGGGTCAACGCGCTGGTCCGCATGCAGCAACGATATGCCCATCGGGTTCGGAGTTGGCCTACTTCCCCTGGAAGTTGGGGGCGCGCTTTTCGGCGAAGGCTTTCGAGCCTTCCTTGGCGTCTTCGGACGCGAAGACGGGCCAGCCCAGCGTGAGCTCGTGGGCGAGTCCTTCTTCCTCGGTCATGCCCTCGGTCTCGCGTAACGAGCGCAGCACCGCCTGCACGGAAAGCGGACCGTTCGACGCGATCATCTCGGCCACTTCACGGGCACGGGTGAGCGCGGTTCCGTCGGGCACGACTTCACCGATGAGGCCGATCGCCTTCGCCTCGGCCGCCGGAACGTGGCGTCCTGTCAACAGGATCTCGGCCGCGATCGTGTACGGGATCTGCCGGCGGAGGCGAATCGTGGAACCGCCCAACGGGAACAGGCCGCGGCGCACTTCCGTCACCCCGAACGTCGCGCTTTCGCCCGCGATGCGGATGTCCGTGGCCTGCAAGATCTCCGTCCCGCCGGCCACGGCGTAGCCCTCGACCGCCGCGATGAGTGGCTTCATCGGACGGAAGTGACGCAGGAGCGCCTTCCAGTGCAAGTCGGAATCGGTCGCCATCCGTTCGCGCCACTCGTTGGCGTCGTCGCCATAACCGCCGGCCATTTCCTTGAGATCGGCGCCGGAACAGAAGTCGCCACCGGAGCCGGTGAGGATGGCGACCCGCACGTCCGCGTCCTCGTCGATCATCTTCCAGGCGTCGTAGGCCCGCACCAGCATCTCGGTACTGAAGGCGTTCTTGCGCCCGGGCCGGTTCATCGTGACCGTCACGACGTGACCGTCGCGCTCGACGAGGAGATGCGGTTCGCTCATAGGGCTACGCTAAACCAGAACTAGAATCTGTTCTAGTAACGGGAGGGACCGGCAGCATGCAGCTCAGCGACATCAACCTCGTCGACCCAGACGCGTTCGTCGAGGGCGTGCCCCACGACCAATTCACGCTTCTGCGCCATGAGGCGCCCGTCTTCTGGCACGAGGACGAGCACGGCGGCTTCTGGGCGTTGACCAAACATGACGACGTGGTGCACGCGAACCGCGACGCCAAGACGTTCTCGTCCTACGCCCGCTCGGCGCTCTACAACGTCGAAACCGAAGAGCAGCTCGCCGGTGTGCGGTTGATGATGCTCAACCTTGACCCACCCGATCACACGAAGTTGCGCAAGATCGTCAATCGCGGCTTTACGCCCCGGCGCATCAAGGAACTGCAGCAGTCGTTGGTGGACCGGTCGCGCGAGATCGTGGACGACATCGCGGAGGCGGGCGCGTGCGACTTCGTCACCGAGGTCGCCTGCGAGCTCCCGCTGCAGGCGATCGCCGACCTGATCGGCATTCCCCAGGAAGACCGCCACAAGGTCTTCGACTGGAGCAACCGCCTCATCGGCTTCGAAGACCCTGAGTTCGGCAACACCGAGGAGGAAGCGGGCGCGGCCGCGGTCGAGCTCTACGCCTACGCGCAGGAGTTGGCCGAAGACCGCCGTAAGAACCCCCGCGACGACATCATCACCAACCTGCTCGACGCCAACATCGACGGCGACGCGCTCGATGACATGGAGTTCAACATGTTCTTCATGTTGCTCGCCGTGGCCGGCAACGAGACCACGCGCAACGCGATTTCGCACTCGATGCTCGCGCTCATGCAGCATCCTGAGCAGCGTCAACTGATGCTTGACGACCCGTCCCTCATCGATAGCGCCATCGAAGAGTTCCTGCGGTGGGCCACGCCGGTGATGCACTTCAAGCGCACCGCGCTCGTCGACGTCGAGATGCGAGGCCAGAAGATCAAGGCCGGCGACCGCGTGATGATGTGGTACTCGTCGGCTAACCGCGACGAGGAAGTGTTCGAGGACCCTTTCGCCTTCAACGTCAAGCGAGACCCGAATCTGCACACGCTGCACTCGGCGTTTGGCGGCGGCGGCCCTCACTTCTGCCTCGGCGCCAACCTCGCACGCATGGAGATGAAGTTGATCTTCGACGAGTTGCTGCGTCGTATCCCCGACATGCAGTTGGCGAGCGAGCCCAGCCGGCTGCGCTCAAACTTCATCAACGGACTCAAGCACATGGACGTCACCTTCACGCCGGTCGCTCGCAGCAATGGCTGAGGCTTACATCGTCGACGCCGTGCGCACGCCGGTCGGCAAACGGGGCGGCGGCCTGTCGCAAGTACACCCGGCCGACCTGGGCGCCCACGTGTTGAACGCGTTGATGGACCGCACCGGTGTCGACCCGTCGGCCGTCGAAGACGTCTACTTCGGCTGCGTCGACGCGCTCGGCCCTCAAGCCGGCGACATCGCCCGCACGTGTTGGCTCGCGGCGGGTCTGCCCGAGGAGGTGCCGGGCGTGACCATCGACCGTCAATGCGGCTCGTCGCAACAGGCTGTGCACTTCGCCGCGCAAGCGGTGATGAGCGGTACGACCGACTTGGTCGTGGCCGGCGGCGTGCAAAACATGTCGATGATTCCGATCAGTTCCGCGATGACCATGGCCGAACCTCTCGGGTTCACCGACCCGTTCTCGGGCTCCGAGGGGTGGGTGAAGCGCTACGGCGACCAAGAGGTGTCGCAGTTCGCGGGCGCCGAGGCGATCGCGAGGAAGTGGGACATCTCGCGTGAAGACATGGAGCGGTTCGCCTACGAGTCGCACCAGCGTGCTTCACGCGCAACAGACGAGGGTCGCTTCGAAACCCAGATCGCGCCGCTCGGCGACTGCAGAGCGGACGAAGGGCCGCGGCCCACGTCGACGCTTGAGAAGATGGCGTCGCTGCCGGTGCTGGTCGAGGGCGGACGATTGACCGCGGCCGTGTCGTCACAACTGTCCGACGCGTCGACGGCGATGCTGGTCGCTTCCGAGCAGGCCGTACGCGATCACAACCTGACGCCGCGGGCACGCATCCACCACATCAGCTGCCGGGGCGAAGACCCGATCATGATGCTGTCGGCGCCCATCCCGGCGACCGCCCACGCATTGAACAAAACCGGCATGTCGCTCGACGACATTGACCTCGTCGAAATCAACGAGGCCTTCGCATCGGTGGTGTTGGCGTGGCAGAAGGAGACGGGCGCCGACCTGTCCAAAGTGAACGTGAACGGCGGAGCGATCGCGCTCGGTCATCCGCTCGGCGCCACCGGGGTGCGCCTGATGACGACGCTGCTCTACGAGTTGGAACGCACCGGCGGCCGCTACGGGCTGCAGACGATGTGCGAAGGCGGCGGCCAGGCCAACGTCACCATCATCGAACGCCTGTAAGAACCCTTCTGAGTGCGTCTGTCCGTCTCAGGGACCTGTAAGCGCACTCAGAACGGTTTCGGCTTCGGCCATCACTCGGTCGACTACTTCTTCGCACGTGGGTAGGTCGTCGATGACGCCGACCACTTGACCGCTGGCCATCACTCCGAGGTCGGGGCGGCCCTCGACCATCGCCTGGCGCAACAGCATCGGCGTGTTGGCCTGCATGACGACCTGACTCCAGCTCAACTCTTGCGACCGCTTCATCGCGAGGCCCTCGCGCACGATCGCCGACCACTTCTCGCCTGACAACGTCTTGAACGCGAGCGCGTTGCGCAGCGCGCGCGGCATCGAGGTGACCGCGTTGGTCTTGTCCAGCTCATCGGTGAACTCAGTGCGCAGCACACGATGAGGCACCCCGTCGACCTGCGTGGTGACGAGCGTGTCGGTCACCGTCTTGGACAGGTACTCCTGTTTCACCGCGTCGGGCACGGTGCTGTCACTCGTCAGCAAGAACCGCGTGCCCATCGCAATGCCCGACGCGCCGTACGCGAGCGCGGCCACCAGGCCCCGGCCGTCGAAGTAGCCGCCGGCCGCGATCACGGGAATGTCAACGGTGTCGACCACCTGCGGCAACAACAACGACGTGGGGACAGATCCGGTGTGTCCACCGCCTTCGCCCCCTTGCACGATCACTGCGTCAACACCCCAGCCCGCGACCTTCTCGGCGTGACGTTTCGCGCCGATCGACGGGATCACAAAAAGTCCGCCGTCCTTGCAGCGTTTGATCAGCGCCTCGCTCGGCGCCTGAGCGAACGACGCCACTCGCACGCCCTGGTTGATCATCAGATCGATGCGGTCGGCCGCGTCTCCCTGGTCGGCGCGCAGGTTGACGCCGAACGGCGTATCGGTGCGGTCCTTCACCTCGCCGATTGCCCGCGCCAACTCGTCGAACGACATCGTGGCGCTCGCGAGAACGCCGAACGCGCCCGCGGCCGACGTTGCGGTAGTGAGCCGGACGCCGGCGACATAACCCATGCCCGTTTGCACGATCGGGTACTGCACGCCGAGCAGCGCGCACAGGCGAGTGTTCAGCGCGGGGTGCATCGTTACGACGGAACTTCGGCCTCGCGCCGGCCTTCGGGATCAATCACGGTGTAGAGCAACCGCAGCTCCTCATCGTCGGGCGATCGGGACTCGGCGACGTCATCGGGTATGACGAGTTCGAACCCCGTTGCCGCGACGACTTGGTCGACCGTGACGCCGGGGTGAACCGATCGCAGGCGGGCCCGATGATCTCGCGTCTCAAAATCGATCACGCATAGGTTGGTAACCACACGCCGGATCTCGTGGAAGCGAGACGCGGTTTCGCCGAGCGCGGCGGCGCGGTCGTATCCGATGCCACACACCGTGTCGACCGTGGCGCACACCACTTGCGGACTGTGGTTCGGCACCCAGTACGACGTGGTGTCGTTGATCGTGTTGCCGGGCGCGCCGCGGTAGCCGAGCAGTTGCGTGCGGGGCTTGGCGTAGTCGCCGATCGCGGCGATGTTCTGGTTTCCGTACTGATCCACCTGCGTGGCGCCCATCATCACGTGGCGGCGGCCCGACCACACCCAGTCGAACATCGACCGGTACGGATTCCAGTACTCGTAGATCTTCTCGTCGGCGGTCAGCTCGTAGGCCGAGTCGTTGGCGATCAGCGCGGCCTCGCCGTCGGTCATGCACAGATCGGGCTCGAAGGTCGCCCGGGCCAAGCGGCCGCCGATCATCGGGATCGTGCCGATCGGATTGGCGAGGATCTCGCCATCACCGCGGAACGTGTCCGCGACCGCGACGGCGCACACGTCGGCCCGGGTGGCTGTGGCGGTCTCGATAGATACTGGGCTCATGAACGGGCTCGCAGTCGGCTCTGGTAGTCGGCTTCGCTGAGGTCGACCCAGTTGGCCTTGAACTCGGCCCAGGCCTCGGACGTTTTTGCCGCCGCCGCGTATTCCTTCTGGAACGCCTCGTCGCGGCCGTAATCGGGGTCGCACGACGTGAAGTGCGCGCCATTCGGCGCCTCGATCACACCGTCGATCGACATGCGGCTGATGCGCCTGGTGTGATGCGATCCTTCCTTGGCCATGTCTTTGGTGTCGACGATGCGTTCGACCGACATGAACCGTCGCCCCGTCGGTGCGGCCTGCGCCATCAGATCGTCGAAGTAGATGTCGGGCCCGAGGAACTGTCCGTTGCCCCGCTCGTCACCCCGGTTTTGGTGAATGAGCGCGGCGTCGAGCGCCAAGGCCGGCACCGCCACGAGCTCCTCGCTGCCGGCATAGGGCGACACGACCGTCTTGAGTCGCGGGTTGTCGCGGAACAGGTCGCTGCCGAGGCCGACGCGTGTGGGCAGGAACGGCACCCGCCAGGCCGCGGCCTGGAGGGCCAGCAGGAACATGCCTTCGTCGAGCGGCTCGTCTTCGATCGCGCCGCTCTGCCGGGCGGCGCGGAAGTGGGGCTCGAGGGCGATCGTGTCCAACGACACAAACGCGTAGACCGCGCGTTTCACTTTGCCGGCGGCGCACAGCATCCCGATATCGGGTCCGCCGTAGGTGACGATCGTCAGGCTCTTCAGATCGGACCGAGCGATCGCGCGGACCATCGACATGGGCTTGCGCCGCGATCCCCATCCCCCGATCGCGATCGTCATGCCGTCCGAAAGCGACGCGACAACGTCGTCTTCGGTAGTGCGCTTGTCGGCCATCTATTGGCTGAACTTCGCGTCGCGCTTTTCGACGAAGGCGTCGCGCGCCTCGTCGGCCACGCCCGACAGGTTGAGCTCGAACGTGAAGCCCTGTTCGTAGCGGTAGCTCCGTTTTACGTCGACGGGGTCGATGCCGTTGAGCGATGCCTTGGCGGCGCGGATCACGGTGGGGCTCTTCGCGGCGATCTGGGCTGCGACCTCCATCGCCGCGTTGCGCAGAACGGTGCCGGGCACAACGCGCAGCACGCTTCCAAAGGCGTGCAGTTCGTCCGCGGTCGCGGTGGCCGACGTGTAGACCATCGCCCGCATCTTGTGCTGGGGCACGAGTCGGGCGAGGTGCGTGGCCGCGCCAAGCGCGCCCCGGTCGACCTCGGGGAGACCGAACGTGGCGTCGTCGGCAGCCACGATCACATCGGCGTTGCCGATCAGACCGATGCCGCCACCGAGGCAGAACCCGTTTACCGCCGCGATCACCGGCACCTCGCAGTCGTACACCGCAGCGAAGGCGGCGAAGCAACCCTTATTCGCACCGATCAGCGCGTCGAACCCGTCGGTTGCCTGCATTTCTTTGATGTCAACGCCGGCGTTGAAACCGCGTCCCTCGGCCCGCAAGACGACCACGTGAACATCGCGGTTGCGACCCGCGGCGATGAGCTGATCGGCCAACTCGTACCAGCCGGCGACCGTCAGCGCGTTGACCGGCGGGTTGTCCATGACGATCTCGGCGATGTGATCTGTGACCGTGGTGGAGATGCCCATGGGTTCCTTGTGAGTAACTTGAAACTTGCTGAGCGAACTACGTGCGTCTTCTATTGGTTCCCTCATGTGCGCATCCTCGAAAGCGCACGTAGTTCGCTCCGCATGTTTCCTGACACGTCGTCAGATTCTGTGGGCAAGGTAGCCGAGAGAGAGGGGGAGCCGTGGCGGTGGCGCTCGACATGACAGACCGCGTCGTGCTCGTGACCGGCGGCACCCGGGGCGTGGGCCGCGGTATTAGCGACCTGTTCCTCACCGCCGGCGCGCAGGTAGTGCTTTGTGGCCGTAACGAGCCTGAGGGTTTGCCCGATGGCATGACCTTCGTGGCCTGCGACGTGCGCGAGCCCGAGCAGGTCGACGCGATGGTGACCGCGATCACCGACGGGCACGGCCGACTCGACGTCGTGGTCAACAACGCCGGCGGCTCCCCCGCTGCCGACGCGGCCACCGCATCCGTGCGTTTTTCGGCCTCGGTCATCGGCTTGAACTTGATGGGCCCGCTCAACGTTTCGCAGCGCGCCAACGCGGTGATGCAAGGCCAGGCCGAGGGCGGCGCGATCGTGAACATCGGCAGCGTTAGCGCGCTGCGCCCCTCCCCCGGCACCGCCGCGTATGCCGCGGCCAAAGGCGGACTGCTGAGTCTCACGACCACGTTGGCCGTTGAGTGGGCACCCAAGGTGCGTGTGAACATCGTGACCGGGGGCATCATCGCCACCGAGCAAAGCGAGTTGTTCTACGGAGACGAGTACCGCCAGGCAGCGATTGCGAAAACGATCCCCGCCGGCCGCTTTGGCACACCGACCGACATCGCGAATGCGTGTTTGTTCCTGGCCTCACCCCTCGCCAGCTACATCACCGGCGCCAACCTGGTTGTCCACGGCGGCGGCGAACCGCCCCGCTACCTCGACGCCTAACGGCCGACGGCGCCAAAGTTACGGGTGCTGGGAGCTCACCGACAGCACTTCGCCGGTCATGTAGGAGGCGTAGTCGCTGGCCAGGAACACGATCACATTGGCCACTTCCCACGGCTCGGCGGCCCGGCCAAACGCTTCGCGTTTGGTGAGCTCGTCGAGCAGTTCGTCCGTGGTGACCTTTGACAAGAACTCGTGCATGGCCAGCGACGGAGCGACCGCGTTCACACGCACGCCGAACGGTGCGGCTTCGATCGCGGCGGAGCGGGTGAGCGCCATCACGCCCGCCTTCGCCGCCGCATAGTGGGCCTGGCCGGCCTGGGCTCGCCACCCGACGACCGACGCGTTGTTCACGATCGAACCCGAGCCCCGCTTCGTCATCAGCCGCAGCGCGGCGCGGGTGCAGCGCATGGTGCCGTTGAGCGTGACGTCGAGGACGGGCCGCCACTCCTCGTCGGTCATCTGCGCCAAATTCGCCGTGCCGCCCAGGCCCGCGTTGTTGACAACGACGTCGATCGCACCGTGATGCGTGACCGCGGCGTCGAACATCGCCTGCACCTGCGGTTCGTTCGTCACGTCGCAGGGCACGGCCAGCGGCCGGGTGCCCATGACGGGCTCGAGCGCGTCGGCTGCTTCGCCCAGCCGACGTTCGTGGCGATCGCTGATCACGACGATTGCGCCTTCCTCGGCGCACCGCTTTGCCGTCGCGAACCCGATACCGGTACCGGCCGCGGCCGTAACCAGCACTATGCGGTCACGCAGCAGGTCGTGGCCCTCGACGTAGGGCGGCACCGGCGTCATCGCGGCTCCCTCGGTAGGCCCAGCGCTCGCTCGCTGATGATGTTGCGCTGGATCTCGTTAGATCCGCCGTAGATCGTGTCGGCCCGCGTGAACAGGAACAGTCGTTGCAACGACGACAGGTCGTACGGGAACCCGTCGGCCAACGTCGCATGTACACCCGACACGTCCATCGCCAACTCCCCTAACGCGCGGTGCCAGGTGGCCCACGCCAGTTTCGAGATAGATGCTTCCGGCCCCGGTTCGCCGTCGGCCATCGAGTGCAGCGTACGCAGCGCGTTGAAACGCAACAGGCGCAGGCCGATAAACGCGTCAGCCAACCGTTGCCGCATCACCGGGGACGACGCCGCCCCGTTGGCCCGCGCCAACTCGACGATCGCGTCGTACTCGCGCTCGAAGCCGAGTTGTTGACCGAGTGTGGCCACGCCCCGTTCGAATCCGAGCGTGGCCATCGCCACGCGCCACCCGTCGCCCACTTCGCCCACGACGTTGTCGGCCGCAGTGCGCGCGCCATCGAAGAACACCTCGTTGAACTCCGACGTGCCGGTCACTTGCACGATTGGACGGGTCTCGATGCCGGCTTGCTTCATCGGCACCAACAGGTACGACAACCCGGCGTGACGGACCGAACCCTCCTCGGTGCGGGCCACCACGAAGCACCAGTCTGCGGTTTGTGCCAGCGACGTCCATACCTTCTGCCCGGTGATGACGAACTCGTTGCCGTCCAACCGGGCGCGGGTTTTGATGTTCGCGAGGTCAGATCCCGCGTCGGGTTCGGAATAGCCCTGGCACCACAGCTCGGTGCCGGCCACGATCGGCGGCAGGAACCGGGCCTGCTGTTCAGGCGTGCCCAACTCGATGATGGTGGGGCCAAGAAGCCCCTCGCCGATGTGGCCCACGCGCACCGGCGCGCCGGCCCGCACGTACTCCTCGTTGAAGGTCACCTGTTCGGCCATCGACGCTTCGCGCCCGCCGAACTTTTTCGGCCACCCGAGGCAGGTCCAGCCCGCCTCGCCCAGCTTGCGTTCCCACGCGACGCGCACTTCGAAGCCCTCGTGTTCGCGCCCGGGTCCGCCGCTCGCGCCGAGTGCCGCGAACTCGCCGACGAGGTGTTCCGACAGCCAGGCACGGACTTCGTCTCGGAACATCTGACGCCACGTTAGTAAACGGTGCGAGTCGCCAAGCCTGCGGCGGCCACACGGTTGCCGCCCGAAATGAAACGTGTTCTACTGGCGCGGTGGAGTACCACCTGGCCGATTTGTTCGAACATGCGGTCGACAATTTCGGTGAGCGGACCTTCATCGTCTGCGATGGAAAACGTCGCACCTACGACGAAATGGAGGCCCGGGCGAACCAACTCGCGCACCACTTGCAGGCCGCGGGCGTAAAGCCGGGCGACCACGTCGGCATCTACGCCCTCAACTCGGTCGAGTGGATCGAAATCATGTGGGCGGTCTTCAAAATCCGCGCCGTGTGGGTGAACATCAATTTCCGCTACGTCGAAGACGAGTTGCGCTACCTGTTCACCAACGCCGATCTCGTGGCGCTCGTGCACCAGAAGCAGTACTCGCCCCGCGTCGAAGGCGTGCTGCCTTACCTGCCCGATCTCAAGCACATCATCACGATCGAGGACGGCAGCGACTGTGCCGCCCCTTCCGGCGCGATGAACTACGAGGACGCGCTCGCCGGTCAGAGCAGCGAACGCGACTTCGGCCCCCGCTCCTCCGACGACCACTACATCCTCTACACGGGCGGCACCACGGGCATGCCCAAGGGTGTGGTGTGGCGCCAGGAAGATGTGTTCTTCGCGCTGGGCGGTGGACTGGACCTGCCTACGGGAAACCGCGTCTCGTCGCCCGAGGGCCTGGTCAAGCGCGGCCTGGCCAACGGGCCGATCACGATGCTACCGATCGCGCCGCTCATGCACGGCGCCACGCAGTGGGGTGTGATGCAGGGCGCGTTCATCGGCAACACGCTCGTGCTCGTGCCGCAGTTCGATCCGATAGACGTGTGGCGCCTCGTGCAGGAGGAGAAGGTCAATGTGGTGATGATCACGGGCGACGCCATGGGCCGGCCGTTGGTAGAGGCCCTCGACGAGGCCAGCGCCAAATTCGACCTGTCCTCGCTGATTGCGCTGTCCAGCACCGCGGCCCAGTTCTCGCCGACGGTGAAAGACGAGTTCTTCAAGCGACTGCCCAACCTGGTGATGACCGACTCGGTCGGTTCGTCAGAGGGCGGCGCCAACGGCCTCACGTATGTATCCAAAGACAACACGGCGATGAAGGGCGGGCCAACGGTCAAGCCCAACGAGGA
Organism: Actinomycetota bacterium; assembly: GCA_013697265.1. Lineage (GTDB taxonomy): Bacteria > Actinomycetota > Acidimicrobiia > Acidimicrobiales > JACCXE01 > JACCXE01. Next base: position 11,939 of record JACCXE010000489.1, read on the forward strand.
CACCGCGGTGTTCGACGACGACGGCGAGCGTGTGCAACCCGGCTCGGGCGTGATCGGCAAGATCGCCCGCAGCGGCCACGTCCCCATCGGCTACTACAAAGACCCCGAGAAGACGGCGGAAACTTTCGTGCAGATCGAAGGCCGCCGCTGGTCGATTCCGGGCGACTTTGCGGTGGTCGAGGAGGACGGCACAATCACGCTGCTCGGCCGTGGTTCGGTGTCGATCAACTCGGGCGGCGAGAAGATCCACCCCGAAGAGGTCGAGGCCGCGGTGAAGTCGCACCCCGGCGTGTGGGACGCGGTAGTAGTCGGTGTGCCCGACGAGCGGTGGGGCCAGCGCGTCGCCGCGGTGATTCAGGCCCGAGACGGTGCCGCGCCCGATCTCGCATCGATCCAAGAGCACTGCCGTCTTTCGATCGCCCGTTACAAGGTGCCGCGCGAGCTGCACGTCGTGGGCCAGATGGTGCGCTCGCCCAGCGGCAAGCCCGACTACCGCTGGGCGCTCAACATCGCAACGTCAACTTAGGAGAACCCGAAGTGCATACCGATCTTTGCGACATGTTCGGCATCGACCTGCCGATCTTCGCCTTCAGTCATTGCCGCGACGTCGTGGCCGCGGTCAGCAAGGCGGGCGGCCTCGGCGTGCTCGGCGCGTTGGCCTTCAGTAACGAGCAGCTGGAGATGGAGCTCAACTGGATCGACGACAACATCGACGGCAAGCCCTACGGCGTGGACGTCGTGATGCCCGCCTCGTACGCGGGCGCCGGCAACCTCGACCCTGAGCACATGGAAGAGCAGCTCGATGCGATGATCCCGCAGCAGAATCGGGAATGGATCGAGAAGGTGCTCACCGAGCACCAAGTGCCACCGATGCCGCCCGACGAAGAAGTGCACGGCCTGCTCGGCTGGACCCACGAAGGCGCCCGCCCCCAGGTCGACATCGCGCTGGCCCATCCGATCAAGCTGCTGGTCAACGCGCTCGGCCCGCCGCCCAAAGACATCGTCGACCTCGCCCACGCGCACGGCGCGAAAGTCGCGGCGCTCATCGGCAGCGTGCAGCAGGCACAGCGTCAGGTGAACCAGGGCGTCGACATCATCGTGGCTCAGGGTCACGAGGCGGGTGGCCACACCGGTGAGATCACGTCGATGGTGCTGCTGCCGGAAGTGGTCGACGCGGTGGCGCCGGTTCCCGTGCTCGGCGCCGGTGGCATCGGGCGCGGTCGACAGATCGCCGCGGCGATGGCGCTCGGCGCGCAGGGCGTGTGGACCGGCTCGGTGTGGCTCACCACCGCCGAGAGCGACATGCAGCCGATGGTCGTCGAGAAGTTGCTCGCGGCGTCGTCGCGCGACACGGTCCGTTCCCGCTGCATGACGGGCAAGCCGGCCCGGCAGTTGCGCACGGGTTGGACCGACGCATGGGAAGCCGACGACGCGCCGCCGTTCCTACCCATGCCGCTGCAATACCTGTCGACCGCCGAGGCCCAACGCCGCATCGGCCGGTCGGGCAACCGCGAGCTCACCGGCATCCCGGTCGGCCAGATCGTCGGTTCGATGAACGCCGTCCGCCCGGTGAAGGACGTCATCTTCGAAATGGTCGAAGAGTTCATCGACGCCAGCGAACGCGTCGCCAAACTCGGCCAGAAATAACCGAGGGGCCCCCTTCTTCTTTTCGCTTCTTGTAACCGTTAACGGCAAAGACCGCCGTTAACGGTTACAAGAAGCGTGGAATCATCGCCGTCACGACCTCTCATCGATTGGCCGTCGTGTTTCCTCGTGAACCTTCGCGAAGTCGATGAGGTTCAGCCGGAGGTTTGGATCGCCGGAAACATCGCATAACGGTCGCGCAGCGCGCGCGGTGGCCCCTCCGTGGCCGATGACGAGCCCGGGCGACAGCGTGTAGAGGTGGACCTGCCAGTACCGCGGCTGTCCCTCGCCGGCCGAACATCATCGCCGACACCAAACCTGGATCGAGAGGCTTGTCGTACTCCTCGGCGATCGGCGCAGGTGCTCGCGAATCGTCGCTTGCAGTAACGCCATGGTCTTGTGCAGCTCTTCTCGGGTTGCCATTTCTCTGTGGCCTCCGTTTCTGTTGGCGAAGGACCTGGCGCGCCGCCGCGTAGGTCTGGCCTGTTTGTGACATGCGCTGACGCACGAGCCTCTTGAAGCTCTTGTTGGCTGTCACAGCTCCTCCAAAGGTCGCATCGAACCCCAGCGCTTCGACCCGACCCGGCGAGCGGACAGCGGCCCGAGGA
>JACCXE010000144.1 GCA_013697265.1 Actinomycetota bacterium
GTGCGACCACTGCACCTGGTCGTACAACCGCCCGGCGCTGGCGGTGTCGCCACCATAGAAACCGTTGTGGATCCACTCCGGGAACCACTGCTGTCGACTCGCCTCGTCGGTCAGGAAGATCGGGGCGATGGGATCGCAGACACAGGTGACGGTCGTGACGCCTGCTTCTTTCATCTGGGCTATCACGTTGGCGGCGATCTGGGCTGCGCGCGTGATGTCGGGCGTGTAGCTCACGGTCTTGGCCGCCTGCATGCCGCACGTCTTCTGCAGCCAGCCATTGAGATCGCCGCCGAGGTTGGCGTAGTCCTGCTCGATGTGGATGATGCCGAGCTTGCGCGGCTGCGACGTGAACCGTGGATCGCCGGCGTGCTCGGCCATGCCGCCGCGCAGTCGCGTGCACCAGTATTCACTGAAGTGTTCCCACAGGAGGTCGGATTCCGGTAGCGCGCTGTAGGTGAACGGCGCCATATCCTCCAGGAGTTTGCGCGTCAGGGGCAGGATGCCGGTGAAGCTCGGAACACCTCGCCGGGCGAGTTCCTTGTGGAACGCCTGGGCCGATGAGATCGACACCACGGCAAAGGCCTTCATCTCCTCGGCCACCGCGGTGGCGTCGGCTTGCATCTGCGCCGGATCCGCGCCGTCGCCGGGTCCCACCTTCCAGATCACCTCGACCTTGCGCCCGTAGGTCTCGAAGTACTTGTTCCAGAACTTGGTGTGGGCGTCGATCGCTGCCTGGGTGTCTTCGGCACTGGACCCGCCGGCTGCAGCGAGGATGGCGTTCACCTGGGGGTTGCCGGGCGTGGCGTAGATGACGAGTCGGATCTTGTCCTTCTGCACACCGCGGTCGAGATCGCCGCCGTTCTGGCCGCCACGCCAGATCGGTCTGCACGACAGCTCCGCGATCACCTTCTGGCGACTGCAGTTCTCGCCGCTGTAGAGCGATCCGGCCCCGCCGCTCCCGGGCGAGGCGTTGTTCCGGCCCCTCCCTCCCGAGGCGCGGACTCCCGGGACGCTTCCGTCGGCCGCCACCCCAGCCGACGATCCGCCGTCAACGGTCGCTCCGGAGCCTGCTTGGCCGTCCGCGGTCGCGCTGCTTCCCGGTCCGAGGTCGAAGCTGCCGCCCGCTCGGACGCGGTCCGAGTTCGTCGATGGGACGAGCGCGATGAGCAGCGCCAGCCCGACGGCGATCGCGGCCAGCGGCCCGAACTGGCCGACGGATTCCCTGACGCCGTCTCGGAGTTTCACTGGGTGCTCCTTGCGTTGAGGGGTTCCCGACGTCGGCGACTCGTGCTGCCTGCACCGAGAGAATAGGGGGCTGTGTCGGCGCCGCCGAGATAGGACGCGACGACGCGCGGATGGTTGATCACGGTGGACGGCGGCCCGTCGACGATGACCGCGCCGAGATCGAGGGCGATCAACCGGTCCGAAATGGCGGTGATCAGCGGCATGTCGTGCTCGATCACGACGAGGCTGCATCCGGTCGCCGCCTGCACCGACTTGAGGAGGGGACCGAGTGCCTCGGTCTCGCGCTGGGCGATGCCTGACGAGGGCTCATCTAGGAGCAGCACGTCAGGTCTGTGCGCGACGGCGCAGGCGATATCGACGATGCGACGGGTTCCCGTCGATAGCTCGCCCACGAACTTGTCGGCGAACGCGGTCAGGCCGACGATTTCGATGAGCTCTCGGACTCGATCGCGAAGGAGGCGCTCCTCGATGCGCTGATCGGGAAGCCCGAGCGCGGGCGTGACGATGTCGGCCGAACGAAGGTGACGGTGGTGGGCGATGGCGATCGTCTCTCGGACCGTGAGCGACGGGAAGAGGCGGGCGTCCTGGAACGATCGGCCGAGGCCGGCGCGAGACCGCGCATCGGGGCTCCAGTCCGTTATGTCCTCGCCCTTGAGGATGATCCCACCATCGTCGACGGGCTGAAAGCCGGAGATCAGGTCGAAGAGCGTTGTCTTGCCAGCACCGTTGGGCCCGATCAAACCCACGACTTCGCCGCGCCACACGCTCAGCTCGACCGCATTGACGGCGACGATGCCACCGAAGGAGCGAGTGACGCGCCGCGTCTCGAGCACGACGACGCGCTCGGCGGCTGCGATTCGGTCTGGTGCGTCGATGTGTGCTGATCGTGTCGGTCGCTTCGCGCCGAGCGCTGATGCTGCGCCTTCGAGGAACACCGACCGGAGGACATCGGGGCGTTCGAGCAACTCGGATGTCGGACCCTCGAAGCGGATCTCGCCCTTCTCCATGAACACCGCTCGCTGCGCGATCCGGAGCGCGACGTTCACCGACTGCTCGACGATCAGGACCGTCGTGCCGTTGAGATGGATGTCGCGCACGATGTCGAGCAGCTGCTCCACGATCGCGGGTGCGAGCCCGAGCGAGAGCTCGTCGATCATCAGCAGCTTCGGACGGGCGAGAAACGCCATCGACAGCGCCAACATCTGCTGCTCGCCGCCCGAGAGGTTTCCTGCCGGCTGATCGAGCCTCTCGCGCAGCACGGGGAAACGGTCGAGCGCGGCGCCGATCTCGAGGGCGAGGTCGGCGTCGCGGTGCCGGATCCACGTCGACACCTGGAGGTTCTCCTCCACGGTCAGGGTCGGGAACACCGCCTTGCCACCGGGCATGTACGCGATGCCGCGGTTCAGGATCTGCTGGGCCGGCGAGGCCGAGACGTCGGTGCCATCGAAGACGATGGCACCAGACGACGCCGTCACCGCCCCGGAGATCGCCTTGAGCAGAGTCGACTTCCCGGCGCCGTTCGTGCCGAGGAGCGCGAGGATCTCGCCGTCGGCGATGTCGAGGTCGACGCCGAAGAGCACCTGGACCTGGCCGTAGTGCACATCGACGTCTCGGCACACCAACAGGCTCGTCTGCCCCTCGGCCCGGCGGAGCCGGTACTCGCCGCTGGCGGCAGCCGATGCAGCGATGGAGCGGATGTCGGCCTTCACCCGCGCACCGGCGCTGGCGAGGATGTAGGCGCCGAGCAGGAAGACCGGGACCATGGTGAGCATGCCGACGCGCATGCCGTGCGCGTCCGCGATCGACAGTGCGATGGGGAGGGCGATCAGCCCGGGCAGCGCCCAGATCGCACCGATCGAGAACCCGAAGCTGCGCACCCGCGGGGGAAGGAGCAGCGAGAACATCGTCGCGAAGCCGGGGCCGACGAGCGCCGTCGTGAACCGCACGAAGTACGAAAAGAAGATGGCGACCGGCAGGGTCGGCGCTAGCGCCAGTCCGACGAAGCCGATGGCCGCGAAGCTGCCGCCGATGGCGACGATAGTGAACAGCCGCTGCGGGTTGGTGCGCATCGTGCGCGTCGCGATCGGCACGCCGACGATGATCCCGGCGAGCGCGAACGGTTCGCCGAAGGAGGCGAGGAAGCCGCGGCCGACGACGTCGAGCCCGAAGACCTGCTCGTAGTACAGGCCCGCGAGCAGACCGATCGACGCCATCCCTCCGGTGAGAAACGGGATTGCATAGAAGACGCGGCGCAGTGTGCGGATGCTCTTGAGGAGACGCCATGCCTCCTCCCAAGACGGTGGTTCGTCCTCGGCGGCGACCGCGTCGGGGTTGGCGCCTCCCGCCTCCCGCTCGAACCTCCCCCGGACCGGGTTCTCCAATCGGGAGGAGATCACGAGCAGCACGAGCGTCGGGATCCCGAAAAGAAGGAAGGGAACCCGCCAGCCGAACGCGGCCGCGATCAACCCGCCGATCAGCGGGGCGAGGAACGCGCCGACCGGGTTGGCTAGTCCGTAGACCGAGTACACGCCGGCGCGGTTGGCGGGCGGGTAGTAGTCGGCGAGCAGGCTCTGGTGGGCGGGGCCGTTGACCGACTTGCCGGTGCCCGTCACGACGCGGACGATGCTGAACACCCAGGCGTTGAACGACAGCCCCGTGCCCATCGAACCGAGGGCCCACACCGCAGCGCCGACGCGAGCCATATGCACCCGATTCACCCGGTCGGCGAGGAATCCGACCGCGAGGCCGATCACGATGTTGGCCAGCGCGATGCCGGTGACGACCACGCCGAGCGCCGAGTAACTCAGGCCGAAAGCGTCGCGGATCTCCGGCAGAAGGATCCCGAGCACGGCGCCGTCCAGTTCGTCGACCGCGTTGAGGCCGAACAGCACGACAAGCGGGAACAGGGCTCCCGCGGCCTGAAGGCCGTCGAGGCCGAAGCGCTCGATGAGGCGTGTCTTCACGACGTCGCTCGCTCGAGGTCGGGCGGCACAGCCATGACATCCTCGAACGAGACGTCGTCGACGGCGCGCTCGGGCTCGTCGACCCTGCGGTCCTCGAGCAGGCTCGCGACGACGATGCCGCGCCGGTGGGCGACCGACCGCAACGCCAGGTCGCGAAGCCGGAAGAGCAACGAACCGAGTCCTTGCGGGAGCACGAGCAGGATGAGCGTCATGCCGAGGCCGGTGGCGAGGAGGGCGTACCCGCCCTGGAGGATGTTCTGCGAGCCCTTCACGTAGATGGCGCCGGCGAGCGCTCCCGGTACCGAGCCAAGACCGCCGATAACGGTCATCGCGAACGCCTGCAGGCTCTCCGCTGGCGAGTACTGAGCCGGCTGTAGGCCGTGCTGCTGATGGACGAGCAGTGCACCGGCGACTCCGGCGATGCCCCCTGAGATGGCGAACGCCGCAAGCTTGGCGAGCACGGCCTTGATGCCATAGGCCTGCGCGGCCTCCGGGTTGTCGCGCACGGCGACGATGGCCCGACCGACGCGACTGTTGCGCAGCCCGCGAAGCATCAGGATCGTGAGGGCGAGGACGCCGAGGCACAGGAAGTAGTACGTGTGCTCGGACTCGAGGTCCCATCGCCCGAACAACATCGGTCGAGGGATGACGCCCTCTGGGCGCGCCCACGCCTGGCCGAGTAACCAGCTGTGGGTGGCGACCGCGAACGCGAGCGTCGTGACCGCCAGGTAGAAGCCGGTGAGGCGCAGCGCAGGAAGGCCGAGCAGGATCGCCGCCAGCATGCCGGCGAACATCCCGACGAGGATGGCGACGACGAAGTCCTGTCCGCCTTGGGTGGCCGACCCGCCGAACCCGGCGCCGACTCCGACGAGCGCGAACTGGCCGAGCGAGATCTGCCCCGACCAGCCGGTGAGCACGACCATCGACAACGCCACGATGGCGTAGATGGCGACTACGGCGAGCAGGCTGGCGCGGCTCACACCAACGGTGAGGGGGACGACGATCACGATCGCGGCGACCGCGCCCCCGAGGGCGACTCGACCCCATCGCACCTCGGGGAGACCGGAGAGCTCGCCGGGGATGGGTCGGACCTGGGTCACGCCCTGGAACGCACCGGCGCCTCCGCGTTCGGCGCGCGTCACCCGGCCGCGCTGCAGGAACAGGCCGCCGAGGATCACCACCACGAGCAGGAGGTCGACGATCGCGGTTCGGCCATAAGCCCAGTAGACGGCCTGTTCGAACACGCCGAGCCCGATGGCAGTCGCAACAGTGGCCGGCAGCGAGTGCATCCTTCCGACAACAGCCGCGGCCAGCGCTCGAAGGAGCAGTGCTGGCCCGATGAGCGAACCCAGCGTTAACCCGACGATGGGCGCTTGCAGCATCGTCGCCATACCGGCGAGCAATCCGGCAAGCGCCCACACGATCGTCGACAGCCGACGGGTCGGGACGCCGACGAGCGCGGCGCGCTCAGGGTTTTCCGCCGTCGCCCGGATGCCGATGCCGTAGCGGGTCTGCATGAACCGCGCGAGACCGATCGACACACCGGCGACGACGACGAGGACGAGCACACCGTTGCCGTCAAAAGGCAGCGGGTTCACGGTGAAGGTGAAGCGCGAGAGCGGTGACTGGAAGTCTTTGGTGCTCGGCACGCGTCCGAACCACGTCGGCAGCAGGAGGGTTGTGAACCCGAAGAGCTGGGCGATTCCGATTGTCGCGACCGTTGGCAACAGGCGAGAGCTCGACTCGAATCGACGGATGACCACGATGTCGACCAGGGCGCTCAGCACCATCGAGACGATCAGCCCGGCGATGGCGGCGAGCACAAAGGGAACGCCCGCCACCGTGTTGAGGAGCACGAAGAACACTGCCGCTGTGCCACCGAGCTCGCCCTGCGCGAAGTTCACGATCCGGTTGGTCCTGTACACGAGGACGATTCCGATGGCCAGGAGCGCGTTGAGCCCGCCGAGGATGACACCCTGCAGCACGATCCCCGCGGGTGTCCCGCGGGGGATGAGCGCTTGGAACACGAACCACGCAACGACGGTCACGGCCGCAATGACCGCGAAGCGTTTCATTGGAGATCCTCAGCGCTGATGAGCGCCTCCCCCGACTCAAGGCCGGCGAGCGAGGAGGCCAGCGAGCCGGCGAGCGGGTGCGATTCCGCGGCGGCGACAGCGATCCGCAAGCGCCAGAACCACACGCCGAGCACGAACGCGACGATGAGCAGCGCGAGCGGCTCACGATGTCCCTCGGCTCCGCGGGACGGTATCCTGCGCGGCGCGGGCGCGGCATCGACGATCGGAGCGACCGTGTCATCTTGGGCGAACGAGTCGACGAACGCTGGCTCGAACCCCCCGAGCGGGGGCGCCGCGTACTCGAAGGGGGACGCGGTCCTCCCGGACACCCCGGGCGCCGGCACCGGAGCGTTCTCGTCGGCAGCGGGCCCGCCGGGCGACACCGCAGCGGTACTGAAGGCGTTCTCCTCGGGCGCCGCGAACGTGACCGAGAACGCTGCGCTCGTCACAGGCTGGGGCACCAGAGCGACATCGATGACGGTGCCGCGAGCGAGCTCGGTGACGTTGAAGGTCCAGAGAGCACCGTCAGCGGACATAGCGCGAGTACCGATGGCGGATCCGAGCGAGCAGTCGTACTTCGCCGGCTGCTCGGAGGTCCACGCCGCGGTCACGACGCACGCGGTGATCGTGGGCGAGCCGGCCGTCATTCTCTCGGTCAGCGTCAGCGTCAGCTTCGAGGCTCGCGGACCGGCCGGGATAGCGGCGCGCACCGCTGAGTGCGCAATGGTCGATCCATCCGGGCCGCGCGCCACCCACAGCCCGTCAGGAGCGGGAGAGACGGCGGCGGGCGCGGGCGACCACTGACCATGGTCGGGCGCGCCCGCCCGGGCCGCGTTCGGTATCGCTTCGACGCCGAGAAGCGCGATGCCGATGCACGCCGCAGAACGTACGAGGCGGCGGCTCAGGTCGACGCCGGCACCATGCCCATCAGCTCGGCGTAGTTACCCGAGTAGAAGCGCTCGACTGCGTCGGGGCTGGTGCCAGCCAGTGACGCCTCGAACTTGCCCAGCGGATCCTTGCCACCTTCCGGGTGCGGGTAGTCCGACGAGAACATGAACAGCTCGTCACCGGCGTGCTCGATGAGCCAACCGACTGGCTCGTGGGGGAACGGCGTGAACTTCACCTGGCGCCGTATGTAGTCCGACGCCTTCTCGGGCAGCGCGGCAAGGAGCGGTTCGGTCTTCTTGAAGCTGCGTTGGGCGAAGTCCATTCGCTCGAGGAGGGAGATGACCCACCCGGCGCCTTGTTCGATCACACCGCACCGCAGGTGGGGGTACCGCTCGAACACGCCGTCGAGGACCATGGCCGTGAGGAAGACCTCCGGACCGAAGTTCAGCACCATGAAGTCTTTGGCGCGCACGCCCTCGCCACCGTCACCGAGCATGTCGCCCGGCATCGGTCGCCCGTTGTTGACAAACGCGGGATCGAGCGGGTTGCCGCCGCCACCGAGGTGGAGCATGAACGGGACGCCGGCCTCGGCCAGGCGGGCCCACACCCCGTCGTACGCAGGATGCGTCGGGGAGATGTCGCGTGCCGGCGCCGACGGGAGGAGCACAGAACCACAACCGGCGGCGATGGCGTCGTCGACGGCGACCGCCGCCCGGTCCGGGTCGACGAGTGGCACTTGGCCCACGCCGACGAGGCGATGGTCGGCACCGCAAAACTCGGCGATGCCACGGTTGTGGGCGTCAGCGCCGCCGTACACGACGTCGAGGTCGGCGGCCGACTCGTACTGCCCGACCGAGAAGGTCGAGAACACCAGCTGGCGCTCGAAGCCGAGCAGGTCGAGGGCTCGGCTGCGCAGCGCCGGGTCGAAGGAGCCGAGCGCCGACCAACCCTTGCGGGTCATGAGCTCGTCCTCGGCCGCCGCCATCGCCGACGGGTCGTCGTAGTGGCGCCCGACGGCGGCAACCGCCTCGTGCGCCAATCGGTCCTTGCCGCCCAGGTACGGCTGCAACTTCGGGCGGATCTCCGGATCGGCGTAGCTCGCCAGCCACTCCGGCGTCTCCATGAGGTGGCTGTCGGCGTCGAAGTAGGTGCGTCCAGCTGCGTAGGGCATGGATCCTCCGGTGGTCGGTCAGCGGCAAGTCTCGCGCACGTCACACTCGCGAAAGGCGGCTCAACTCGGGACTGGCACCCGCGCCCGTGATGCGGTCTCGCGACATCACAAGGTGCGGACGAGAGTCTGTGAGTGCGGACGAGAGGACTCGAACCTCCACATCTTTCGATACAGGGACCTAAACCCTGCGCGTCTGCCAGTTTCGCCACGCCCGCGTGATCGGACAGGTTAGGAGAAGGGCGTAGATTTAACGCATGG
>JACCXE010000146.1 GCA_013697265.1 Actinomycetota bacterium
CGGCCGCGGCCTATGCGTTCCCGGCCCGCGGTACCGAGGCGACCGGCAGCGCCGGCATCGATACGTCGATCCCCGCTACCGACTCGCAGGTCACTGTGTCGGGCCGGGGCAAGTTTTCCGACCTCAAGGTCACGGTGAACCAAACCAAGAACCTGTTGAACCAAGCGATCTCGCTCACGTGGAAAGGCGGCGCGCCGACCGCACCAGGCCCGGCTGTGTTCGCCCGGAACTACCTGCAGTTCATGCAGTGCTGGGGTGACGAGGACGGCAGCAACCCGGACAACCCCGGGCCCCCGCCCGAGCAGTGCGCGCAAGGCGCCACCGAAGCGGTGTTCGGCGGCCGGGGCGACGGTCTTTTTCCGTCGGGCAGCTTCTCGGCCACCCGAATCATCTCGAACAAGAGCTGGGAGAACTTCGACCCGAACACCGGAAGTGTCGACGAGAACTCGGGCCACGTGTACCGCGACTTCCGCTCGGTGAAGGGCCCTGTCGTCGGGGTGCCGGTCGACGCCAACTTCAACCCGGACGCCGGCGCCGGCAGCTACTGGCGCAACCCGTACTTCGACGTCGTTACCACTAACGAGATCGCCGGCGCCCGCACGCTCAGCAACGGCACCGGGTCGGAACTCTTCGAGGTACACACCGGGCTCGAGGACGCCGGCCTTGGTTGCGGCCAGTCGGTGCAGCCCGTCGCCGGCGGCACCAAGGTGCCCAAGTGCTGGCTCGTGGTCGTGCCCCGCGGCACGCCGACCGAAGAGAACGTCGGCACGCCCGCAGCGGGCGACTCGGCGGATCAGTCGGGTGTGGTGACGTCGCCGGTCGCCACCGACCCGTGGAAGAACCGGATCGCCATCCCGCTCGAGTTCAATCCGGTCGACCCCGCTTGCAAACTAGGCGACGATCAGCGTCGCATCATTGGCTCGGAACTGGCTGCGGCCGCGATCGCGAGTTGGCAGCCGGCGTTGTGCGACAAGCCGGGCCGCTCGCCGTATTCGTTCGCCACGATCAGCGACGCTAACGCCCGCCAACAGCTGAACGCGGCGGCGCCGGGATCGCCGGGCATGGTCGTGGTTTCTCGGCCGATCGACGAGTCGTTCATCGACGCCGACAACCCCGTTGTCTACGCGCCGGTCACCCTGTCGGGAATCGTGTTCGGCTTCAACGTCGAGCGCAACACCGATCCGAACGCCGACGCGGCGGCCAAGGAACTCACCGGCGTGCGCGTGGCCAAGATCAACCTCACGCCCCGCCTGGTCGCCAAGCTGCTGACCCAGTCGTACCGGGACCAGGTCGCCATCAAACAGGACCCAAAGTACGACTGGTTGACCAACAACCCGGCCAACCTGGGCAAGGACAAAGACTTCCTTCAGTTCAATCCCGAGTTCAAAGAACTGCTGAGCGGCGGCAAGAACTTCAGCGGCTTCGTGATGCCGGTGAGCAACTCTGACGCAGCGCGTCAGGTGTGGGAGTACGTGCTCGCCGACCCCGAGGCTCGGGCCTGGATCGACGGCGCCCCCGACCAGTTCGGTACCAAGGTCAACCCGGTGTATCGCACCAAGGCGATCGGCGGTGGCGTGCCTCCCTTTGGGGATCCGCGGCCTGAGTCGTTCCCAAAAAACGACCCGTTCTGTTACCAGGCTCCTGCCTTCGGGCCCGGCGGGTCGCTCATCCCGCCGCCGCTGTGCGGGCCCGACTGGTTGCCGCCGGTCGCGGCGTTCCGTGACGCGGCTCGCGCCACCCGCCTCGCCGACGACGGGGCCAAGGTGATCGAGAACCCGTTCGCGAACTCGGCCGACAAGTACTACACGCGTGACCTGCCCCAGCCCCTCGGTATTCGGGCGATTTTGTCGATTGCCGACGCCGCGTCCGCCTTCCAATACGGCGTGCAGACGGCCAGCCTGAGCCGGGCCGGCGACAACGACAGCGACCGGAAGTTCATTGCTGCTACGGCGGCGTCGTTCGCAGCCGGTATCGAAGCGATGAAGCCCAGCGGAGACCTCGGCGTGCTTGAGCCCGAGCCGACCGCGAAAGCGGCGAACGGGTACCCGTTGACGGCGCTGACCTACGCCGCGATCAAGCCGCTCGCCCTCGACGCCACGGCGCGGTCCGACTACGCCGACTTCATCGACTACGCGTCCGACAAAGGCCAAGTATCGGGCTTGAAGTTCGGCCAGTTGCCCAACGGCTACGCGCCGCTGCCCGCGGCTTTGAAGACGCAGTCGGCCAACGCGGCGAAGAAGGTCCGCGAGCTCACCGCGGCGGCGGCGCAGGCCGACGAGGCATCGGGCGGCGACACGGCCAGCGGCGGGTCTGACGCCGGCCGCTCAGCGTTTTCGCCGTCCGACTTGGGGTCATTCGGTGGCAGCTTCGCCAACGGTGACCCGGCAACAGCTACGTCGCCCGCGGTCAACCTGGCCGCGCCGGGCAACAAACGCGTGGTCACGCCCGCGGTCGCAGTGCCCTTCTCGCGCTTCGCGCTGCCCGCTCTGGCGCTGCTTGCCGCTCTGGCCGCGCTCGGTGCGCTTGAGATCACGAAGCGCCCGCGACGGGCGGTGAGCTAGATGCGGGTAACACTCGCCGCGCTCGGCCTCGCCTTGCTGATTTCGACAGCTTCGGCGCTGCCCGCGTTCGCCTTGGCTCCCGCCGGTTCGGCCGTGGTGGTCGACGCGACGGGCAACGCACTGCGGAGCGGGGTGAGCGACACACAGTTCACGTTGCAGCTACCGAAGGGTGCCGCGTGCCAGGGCGACAGCAAAGACGGCGGCTATCGCGTGCAGAGCTTCATGGTGCCGGCGCGCTACGAGCCGGGCGCGCTTTCCTACAATTCGGTCGCGCCTGAGGGCGAGGGCAACTGGTCGCTGTTCGACGTCTTCACCAATCCGTACGTGCAAGCCCAAACCGGCGTCGCCGAAGAAAAGGGCGACGCCGGCCCGATTGTCAACACGCCGCTGTTCAGCCTCGCGGTGTATCTGCCCCGGCTCGACCTGCTCGCGTCGGGTTCGTATCACGTCGGCCTGGCCTGCACGCGCTACAACCAGACAAAGAGGTTTTGGGCCACCGACGTGCGCATTTCGGCGCAGCCCGCGGCGGCCGAAAAGATCACTTGGCGCGTGCTGGATCCGGCCCCGGCAATCGGTGGCGGTAGCGCTCCCGTCGTCCCGATCGGCGCGGCGGTTGTGACGGTTGCGGTGGTAGCGGCGTCGGTGACTTTGGGTCGTCGGCGCGTCCGCACGTCGATGCGCGCCGTCGAGGCTCGGTCGTGATGGCGTTGTTCGCCGCGCCCGTCCTTATGAGTGCGCCCGCGGTGGGCGCCGCGGAGTTCGTGACCCCCGCCAACGACCCGGCCCAGCCCGGCGCTCCGCTTAGCTCGGGCCAACGGGCCACGCCGTTCTCGTTGAAGCTGCCGTCGGGTGCCGCATGCACGCGCGACAGCGCCAACGGTGGCTACCGAGTGCAGTCGTTCATGGTGCCGGAGGGCGTGGACCCGCTCACGTTGAGCTTCGACTCGACGGGGCCCACGCCGAACAGCACCGGAGCGAGCTTTCGCCAGCCGCTGTTCGCGGTGGCTTCAGCCCCCTACGTCGACGCGCAAACATCCGCGACGGCGAAGAAGGACGACCCGGGCGTGATCGTCAATGTGCCCGCATTCAACCTGACCGCGTTTGCTGCCGGCGATGTTCCCGTCGGCAAATACACGGTCGGCATTGCCTGCACCAAGGGGCCGGCGTCGGCGACGCAGCTCGATCGAGTGTGGGCGACCAGTTTCACGGTCGACGCCAACCTGGCCTGGACCACCGGACCGGGCCCGGCCCCGGCCCGCGGCGCCCTCCCGTCTTCGAAGGATGCGAGTGCGGCTTCGCCGGTCGCCGCCGTACCCGAGTCGGCACCGCTTCCCGCAGCTGCACCGACCCGAGCCTCGCTCGCGGACCCGGCGGCGCAGGACGCGCCGGGCGGCGACCCGAGCTTCAGCGTGCCGGTAATCGACGCCATTTCGATACCCGCGTTCTCGTCGCGTATCGGCGTATTCGTTTATCTCGCACTCGCCGCCGCGCTCGCGCGCGTGGCGTATCTGCTCCGGCGCAGCCGCGAGCGGCTCCCCTAATGGAGGACAAATGAATCTGGAGCGCCCAATCGCGAGGCGTGTGATGCGCGACCTGGCCCGCGTCGGCATGGTGGCCTCGGCCGTGATGTTGCTGCTGAGCGCGGCCCCGCTAATGACCGGCGCGCGTGCCGCGGCAACCAACGGTGGTGCGGCCACGGTCACCACTCCGAACAGCGGAACCGGGGGCGGTCAGCCCCTCGCATCCGGGACCAAGACCACTGCCTTCTCGCTAAAGCTGCCCAATGGCGCCGCCTGCACGGGTGACTCGGCCAACGACGGCTATCGGGTGCAGAGCTACCACGTGCCGTCCACGGTGGACCCGGCCTCGCTGACTTACGACGCGACGGGGCCGATCCCGAATGGCGTCGGCGCGTCGTTCCGCCAGCCTCTGTACCAAACGAACTCGAGCCCGTACGTGGACGCGCAAACAGCTCCGGCCAGCCCCGCCCCCGGCCCGGGCCCCGTGGTGAACATCCCGGCCTTCGACTACTCGCAGTACGACGCGACAACACTGCCCGCGGGCACCTACAACATCGGCATCGCGTGCACTAAGGGCGCGGCGTCGGCGACCCAGCTCGACAAGTACTGGAACGCTCCGGTGACGATCGCAGCCGACGGCAGCTGGACCGCCGCGGCTCCGTCGGGCGGAACGACCACAAGCACGACCGTGGCTGGGGCCACCACCACAACCATCTCCGGCGCCACTACCACCACCACAACAGCCGGAGGCGCTACGACCACCACGGTTGCAGGGGGTACGGCGACCACCACACCGACGACCCGCCCGGCGACAACAACCCCGACAACGAACTCCAGCGCAGCGGTGAGCAACAACACCCTCGCCCGCACTGGTCGCAACCTCATGCCCCTGCTCGGTTGGGCCGCGGTGCTGCTCATCTTCGGGCGTTTCACCGTCCTATTCGGACGTCCTCTCAAAGCGAAGGGTTCCCACTTCCAATGACCATCACTTTCAATCGCCTTGTCGCCACCAAGCGTTCCCGTCGGGTTACGGCCGCCGCGTCGGCGATATTCATCAGCGGTGTCGTGGTTGCCTCGCCCTGGATCCTGAGTGCGAACGCCGCGGGTACCAACGCCGGAGCGGCGACGGTGGTGACACCGGCCGGCAGCGGCGGCGGTCAGCCGCTCACTGCGGGCACCAAAGACACCGACTTCTCGTTGAAGCTGCCCAGCGGCGCCGCGTGCACGGGTGACTCGGCCAACGACGGTTACCGGGTGCAGAGCTACCACGTGCCCGCCTCGGTGGATCCCTCGACGCTCACCTTCGACGCCAGCGGCCCGATTCCGAACGGTGTAGGCGCCAACTTCCGCCAGCCCTTATACCAAACAAACTCGAGCCCGTATGTCGACGCGCAGACCGCGCCCGCCTCTCCAGCGCCTGGGCCCGGCCCGATCGTGAACATCCCCGCGTTCGACTTCTCGCAGTACGACGCGACAACACTGCCCGCGGGCACCTACAACATCGGGATCGCCTGCACCAAAGGCTCGGCGTCGCCAACGCAGCAGGACAAGTTCTGGAACGTCCAGCTGAACTTCGCGGCTGACAACAGCTGGACGGTCGTGTCGACAACACCGTCGACTACGACGACGTCGTCCACATCGACGTCGACCACATCAAGCACATCGACGTCGACCACATCAAGCACATCGACGTCGACCACATCAAGCACATCGAC
>JACCXE010000513.1 GCA_013697265.1 Actinomycetota bacterium
ACCCTCGACCAGGAACACGCGGCGATCCTGCTGTTCGTCCTCGGCCAATACCCCGTGCCCGACGTCTTCCAAAGCACAAAGAACGCATACAAAGGCTAGCTAGGAAGACCGGTTAGCTGGCGCGTCGCCATTCACTAGCGGACCGCACGAATCGAACGAGTCCCGCCCCGCCGCCTAGTGCGAGGCGGGGCTCGTTCGCGGGTCTGCCGAGCTATTGTCCGCCATTGTTCTAAGTCGGTCGAAAGGCATTGCGGGATGCACGAATCAGCGCAGATGTTGACCGTCGACGTGACGTCGAATGGGGCGAGATGCATCGTCGCCCCGCGTGGTGAGATCGATGCGGCCTCATGCCCGATACTTCGTAGCGCGTTGGCGCGAGCGTTTGACGGCGATCATGCGACGGTCGTGGTCGATCTGGCCGGGGTCACGTTCATGGATTCGTCCGGCGTCGGGACACTCGCGCAGGCGCACACGACGCTGGCCGGCACGGGAAGGCAACTGGTGCTGCGCGGCGCCGCGGGCATCGTCGAGCGGGTGCTGACCATCAGCGGTTTCGGCCAAGCCGTCACGATCGAATAGCGAAAATCCTTTGTCTGACCCCGATGAGATCGAGGCGCGTCGCATGGACGCGGTGCGCCGCTACGACGTTCTCGACACCCCGCCGGACGGCTCGTTCGATCGGCTGACGGCGCTCGCCGCCCGGGCGTGCAACACACCGGTCGCGATCGTGAGCATCGTGGACTCGGATCGAATCTGGTTCAAGTCCCATCATGGACTCGACGTTGACGAGGTAGGTCGCGAACCGGGTCTCTGCGCGTCAGCCGTCCTGCAAGACGGGCCGTGGGTTGTCGAGGATGCCGAGGTGGACCCCCGCACGCTTGTCAACCCGCTGGTGGCGGGCGAGATGGGCCTGCGCTTTTACTTGGGTGTTCCTCTCACGACGAACGACGGCCACAACCTCGGAACGCTGTGCGCCCTGGACTTCGAACCGCGTCCGGCGACCGATCGCGAAATCGCGGACATGACCGACCTCGCCGCGGTCGTGGTCGACGAACTTGAACTGCGGCTCGCGACCCGGCGGTTGTTGGTGGCCGAAGAGGAGCAGCTTCGACAGGCCGAGGAACGCTCCCGCGTGCTCCAGGAAAGCCTGTCACCCCGTTCGCTGCCCCAACTCGACGACATCGACCTGGCCGCCCGATACGTCCCCGCCCACCGCGAACGCGTCGGCGGCGACTTCTACGACGCAATCGCCACCGACACCGGAGTTGCCCTCGTGATCGGCGACGTCACCGGGCACGGTCCTGATGCCGCCGCTCTCACCGCCATGGCCAGGCATACGACGCTCGCGTTCGCAACGGGCGACTGGTCGCCGGCGCAATCCTTGACGAGCCTCAGCCGCGCCATTCGGCTCCGCCAACCCGACCACGACTTCCCACGGTTTTGCACTGTGGGCGCGGTTCGGCTCGAACGCGAAGGGCCGACGTGGCAGGCAACCGCCTGCCTCGCCGGTCACCCGTATCCGTGGCTCGTCAAGCCCGACGGCACGTTCGCCGAGTTGGGCGTCGCGGGGCCGATCCTCGGTTGGATCGAGAACCCCGCCTACACGGACGTGGTGTTCGAGGTGGAGCCGGGCGACATCGTTGTTCTCTACACGGACGGATTGACCGACGCCTCGCCGGGCCAGCCCACCCTCGACAGCGAACTGTTCAGGCGTGCCATAGCCGGCGTCGCAGACGAGTCGGCGGCGACGATCGCGGACGCACTCCTCGCCGCTGTCGCCACGCGTACTTGGGTCCCGCGGGACGACATTGCTGTGCTTGTGGCGCGCTTCGGTGCACGTCTTGACGTCGGACCCGGGTGATGGCTTCATCCCGTTTACCACAGCCACGATCGTGGTCATGGTCGGATTGGTGTTGACCACGCGCAGCCTGGCTGGGTCGGTCTAAACCGTGGCCCGCAACCCAATTCGCACCGCCACTCTCGGCGTACTCGCTGGCGCGGCCGGCATATTGGCCATGGAGGACTTCTCGGCCCATCTCGTATTCGGTGTGGCCACTGCTGATGTCTTTCGTGCTGTTGCTATTGCGACCAGGTCGCAATAAGGTGAGGACGCAATGACGGCACTGCTGCTGCTGACGACCTTCGGGTTGGGTCTGCGCCACGGCGTGGACTGGGATCATCTTGCCGCTATTACCGACATCACCGGCTCGGAGTTCGAGCGGCGCCGGTCCGCGATGCTTGCCGTGCTCTATGCCCTCGGGCATGGTGCCGCCGTGCTCGCACTCGGCGCCATCGCGATCGTCGCCGGTGAGCACCTGCCGACCTGGATCGACCCGGTGATGGAGCGCCTCGTCGGAGTGACGCTTCTCGTGCTTGCGGTCTTTCTCGTGCGCAGTCTTCGTCGGGGCGACGTCGCCCCCGTGAGCCGGGGCGTGCTGTTGTTCCGCGCCCTCGGCCGTCTGCGCGCCCGCGTGCGCAACACGCGGCGAGCCATTGTCGACCACCAGCATTCGCACGGCCACGGCGGTGCTCACGCGCACGGGCACGCTTCCGATGCCGCGATCGCTGAAGCCCGCGAGCTCGAAGCCGCGGCGGTGATAACCGCGCACAAGCACCGCCACGTCCATGCGGTCGACGTGTCGCGCTACACCGTCGGCGGCGCAATCGCGGTTGGCGTGCTGCACGGTGTTGGCGCTGAAACTGGAACGCAAGCCGTTGTGCTCGTGAGCGCGACGCACGTCGCCTCGACACCGGCGGCTCTAGCGGTGCTGGGCGCATTCGTACTCGGCATCGTTGCCACAACCGCGCTGCTCGCAGTCGGCGCCGCGTTCGGGTGGACGTCAGTCTCCCGTCGCAGCCGCGCCTACGTAGCCCTGACCGCGGTCACTGCGGTTGTGAGCGTGTGCGTCGGGTTGGCGTTTATCTCGGGCCACTCCGGTTCACTGCCTTCGCTATTGGCGTAGCGCGGCCCGCTCCTTCTCGCGATAATCGCGGGTGTGACGTTTCGCACCACCGAGGAGTTAGCGGCCGGGCTCGACCAGGTGCGACTATCGCCCAAGGACCGGGGCGTGCTCGAACTGATCGTACGGCGCCCCGCCGTCGGCGAACGCGAAATTCTTGCTGTGGGTGAACTTTCGTTAATCGACGGTCTCGTCGGCGATTCGTGGAAGGTCCGGCCCAGTTCGCGGACCGAAACCGGCACCGCCCACCCCGCCATGCAGATCACCATCATCAACGCGCGCGCCATCGCGCTGATCAGTCCTGACCCAGATCGTCGTCCACTCGCCGGCGATCAACTGCACGTCGACCTCGACCTGAGCCTCGAGAACCTTCCCCCCGGCACGCGGCTCGCGATCGGGAGCGCGGTCGTCGAGGTCACCGCCCAGCCCCACTCGGGCTGCAAGAAGTTCTCGGCTCGGTTCGGTTCCGAAGCGCGGCGGTTCGTGACTTCGCCCGAAGGCTCTGCGCTGCGGATGCGCGGCGTCAACGCCAAGGTTGTGCAGCCGGGCACAATTACCCAAGGCGCCACGGTCACCAGGCTCTGAACTCGGGGTCAATCGAGGAGGCGGACCTCTACACCGACCTTGCGGTACGTCTCTGCAGCCCGCGCGTCGGCTGTGACCAACGTGGCGCCTGCGATACGCTGGCACCGACGCAGGAAGTAGACTAAGTCGATGACTAAGTCTGAACTCGCGACCGTTGGCGTGCATGAGGCGAAGACACAGCTGTCGAAGCTGCTCGAACGCGTGATCGCTGGGGAAGAGATCCAGATCAAGCGGCGCGGCGAGGTTGTGGCCCGGATCGTTCCCGACGGCGCGCAGAGTCGGCGTCGCACGCTCGGGGCGGCACGGGGGACGGTCACGATGTCGCCCGACTTTGACGATCCGATGCCAGCCGACTTCCTCGCCTACTTCGAGTGAGGATGCTGCTCGATACGAACGCATTTATCTGGGCAGCGATCGAGCCAGGGCGTCTCGGGTCGGCGGAACGGGTCGTTCACGACCCCCGAAACGTTCTGCTGCTGTCGGCGGTGTCGTCGTGGGAGATCGCGATCAAAGCGGGTAACGGCCGCTTGACACTTCCCGATCGCGCCGCTGTTTGGGTCGCGCGCGAGGCCCGCACGCTCGGCTGCACGTTGATCGACATCGAGCACGTGCACGCGCTGGCGGTCGAAGACCTACCGCGCTTGCACGGAGATCCGTTCGATCGGTTGCTCGTGGCGCAGGCAAAGCTGCTGAAGGTTCCGCTTGTGACCGCGGACGCCGCGCTCGCCGGCTACGGCGTCGAGGTCATCGCCGCCGACGGTTAACGCCGCTGGGCCATGACGCCGACCGTGCGCCCATCGAGAAACTAGCGGCGAGCCGTCCGAGAGCGCCGGATGCGGCGAAGCACAGTGGCCTTGTCCATGGTCGACCGGCCGTCTATGCCGAGCTCACGCGCCTTTTCGTAGAGTTCGGCTTTGGTCGCGTCGGAGTCGACCGCCGACGAGGCGGATGCCACCGCCGCGGTCGAGGAGGGACGGGAAGTGGTCGACCCGGACTCAGCGAGCACGGGCGTGGCGCGGGTTCTGGCAGTAGCGGCGCCAAGGGCCACGCCCAGGGCGATCATGCCGGTGCCGAGGCCGAGGTGCAGCCAGTTGTCGGCCACGTTGAACGGCAGGAAGTTGGCGGTCTTGCCCAGATCGATCAGGCTGCCGTAGAGCGTGAGCGCAAGACAGAGCACCCGCGACGACCAAGAAGAGTCCAGCGCCGCGCCGACTGCGCGCCGCCACTAGCCCCGCGAGCCCGAAGCCCAAGTGAACAAAGTTGTGCAGCACTGAAACGGCGAACAGACCGAATAGTTCGGACCTCGAGTCGCGGCCTGCGAACGAGAGGTCGCCGAGGTGTGTCGTGACCCCGGGAATGAACCCGGCGATGCCCGATTAGCGCGAAAGTCGCGCCGACGAGCAGCGATCCGATCTGAATTGGTGTGGTGTTGCGTTCGCCAACGCGGTTCGTCAACATCGGGCTTGCGTCGGTTGGGGTTGAGTTCCACTGCGGCGGGGTACCGAACGCTCGGACAGAGTGGGTCGCCGCGTTCGGATGCGGGAGCCGCTCGTCGCTGGAACAGTTCGGCTCGAGACTTCGCTCGGGCCGCCACGAAGGAGAGAGCGCATGGGCACTGAGGACAAAGCATCGAACAAGGCGCAAGACATCAAGGGCAAGGTTAAAGAGACCGTTGGCAAGACAACGGGGAACGACGAGCTCGAAAACAAGGGCAAGTCCGACCAGGCCAAGTCCGCGGTCAAAGACGTTGGCGAGAAGGTGAAGGACACAGCGTCGAAGGTCAAGGACGTCATCACAGACTGATTCGGTCGGCGCCGAACCCGGACCGGCGGCGATGGGCCGCAGGCCAACGTACGTGGGCGACCACGGAAACAACGGGAGACAGGCCTACAGTTGGTCACCGGATCGCTTTGCCAAGCGGCCGAGTGACGGGAGGCGTTATGCCTAGAGAGGCGACACTCGCCAAGGCGCTCGTTGAGTTGGCCGACACACTGGTGGCGGACTTCGACGTAGTTGACATGCTGACAACACTGGCTGACCACTGCGTGGAGGTGCTCGCCGTAGACGTCGCCGGCATCATGCTGGCGGCGCCCGACGGCGATCTGCGCGTGATGGCATCGTCGAGCGCGGCGATGCGGGAACTCGAACTGTTCGAGTTGCAAGCACAGGACGGCCCGTGCCTGGACTGCTACCGCACCGGTGAGCCGATCGTGAACCAGGATCTGGCTGCGGGCGGCGGCCGGTGGCCCCGGTTCGCGCCCGAAGCGCTGGCCGCCGGGTTCCACTCAGCCCACGCGTTGCCGATGCGGCTGCGAGGCACGATCATCGGCGCGCTCAACCTGTTCCACGTCAAGGCGGGCGTCATGGAGCAAAACGACATCGACGCGGCGCAGGCTCTAGCCGACGTGGCCACCATCGCGATTCTCCAGCACCGCGCGTCAGGCGAGGCGCAGGCAATCAACGAGCAACTCAACCACGCGCTAAAGAGCCGCGTCGTCATCGAACAGGCCAAGGGAGTTGTGGCTGAGCGCCTCGGCCTCGAAATGGAACGCGCGTTCACCGCGCTGCGCGGCCACGCCCGCACCCACAACTTACGGCTCTCCGACGTCGCCGAAAGCGTGATCGACGGCACCATTCCCGCCAACGCCCTCGCCGCCGTTTAGCGGTTCCAGCGTCCGGGTATCGCCGAGTTTCCATCGCCTCCTTCACCGCGACAACCGGTCAAGCGGCGTCTTTCGTTGAAGAGGCCTTTCTCGGATGAGCGGCAAAGTTGACACCCCCGGCGTGCAGCGCATGCGTGGTGAGGGCGCGCAGATTGTCGAGGTGCTCCCGACGGCGCAGTACGACGAGGAGCACATCCCCGGCGCGCTGAACATCCCGCTGTCCAAACTCACCGCGGACGGTGTCGCCGAGCTCGATCGCGACCGTCCGGTCATCGTGTACTGCTTCGACTTCCAGTGCGACATGAGCCCCCGTGCTGCGCACCGCTTCGAACAACTCGGCTTTACCGACGTCTACGACTATGTCGAGGGCATCGCGGCGTGGCTCGCGTTCGGGCTGCCGGTGGAGGGAACGGTGCGCGACGACGACCGCATCGGGTCGATCACGCGCGCCGCGGACACCTGCTCGATTGACGCCACTGTCGGTGACCTCGGCGATCATCCCGTGGCCGACCTGTGGGTCGCCGTGGACGAAAACGGCGTCGTGCACGGTGAGGTTCGCGCCACGGTTGCCGGGCTGCCCCCGGCCACCCCGATCGCCCAGGTACTGCACTCCGGCGCCGTAACCGCCCGGCCCAGCATGCGCGTGCGCGAACTGGCCGAGAAGTTCGACGAAGGCTTCCTCAGCCACGTGCTCGTGACCCACCTCGACGGCACCCTGGTCGGCATCGTCGAGCGGGGCGACCCGTTACGGCAATGACGATTAGCGGGCCCGGCGACACCGGCAGCAGTATCGAGCTGGGCTACTGGCTGTCCAGCGAAGAACACCGTCCCCCCGAACTGGTCGAGAACGCCGTTAGGGCCGAGGCGGCCGGTTTTGCCACGGCGATGATCTCTGACCACTTCCACCCTTGGACCCGCCAGCAGGGCCAAGCGTCGTTTGTGTGGTCGGTGCTCGGCGCGATCGCACACGCGACCACCGAACTCGAACTCGGGACCGGCGTCACGGCCGCGGTGCTGCGGATGCACCCGACTGTGGTCGCACAAGCCACCGCGACCACCGCCACGCTGATGCCGGGCCGATTCTTCCTCGGGCTCGGCAGTGGCGAGCGTCTGAGTGAACACGTCGTAGGGCGGCACTGGCCGAGCGCGACCGTGCGACGCGACATGCTTGAAGAAGCGGTCGGGATCATCCGCAAGCTCCTGGCCGGCGGCAACGTCAACCACGCCGGCGACCACTTCACCGTGGAGAACGCCGAGCTGTTCACGCGGCCCGACGTGCCGCCTTCGATCATGGTCGCGGGCGGCGGCAAGCGCGGCGCGGCCCTGGCCGGACGC
This sequence comes from Actinomycetota bacterium, assembly GCA_013697265.1. Taxonomy (GTDB): domain Bacteria; phylum Actinomycetota; class Acidimicrobiia; order Acidimicrobiales; family JACCXE01; genus JACCXE01. The sequence goes on from JACCXE010000513.1 coordinate 7,544, forward strand.
GTCGGCGACGGACTGATCGGGGTGGTGCCGTCGGGGCCCCACATCGAGGCCTTCGAAAACGCGGGCGGTACCGACAAGCCCGCCTTCGGCCAACTCCATGTGTGCTTCGCGGCCGACGAGGCTGACGCTCGCCGCACGGCGACGCGCTGGTGGCCGAACGGCGCGATCGAAGGCGCAGCGTTGACCGACCTGGCCCGGCCGGGCGACTTCGAGAAGATGGCCGCGCTCGTGCGGGAGGACGACGTCTCGGCCAAAGTCGTGTGCGGGCCAGACCCCGAGCGATATATCGAGGCCATCGGCCGCTTCGCCAGCGCCGGCTTCACGCGCGTGTACCTTCACCAAGTGGGGCCCGACCAAGACGGCTTCCTGCGGTTCTACACCGACGAGCTCGCGCCGGCGTTCGCGCGGTGAGCCCGTCGCC
>JACCXE010000003.1 GCA_013697265.1 Actinomycetota bacterium
TCAGCGAGATGGAAGTCGACATCGTCGGCAAGCGCGCCGTGATCCAGGGGTTCGGCAAGGTCGGCGGACCGCTGGCGTTCCTGTTGAAGTCGGCGGGCATGCGCGTGGTGGCGGTTGCCGACGTCGGGGGAGCGGTCTACAACCCTGGTGGCCTCGACGTCGCGGCGCTGAGCGAGCACGTCACCGCTGCCGGCTCGGTGGCCGGCTTCCCGATCGCCGATCAGATTTCGCCTGATGAGATTTTCACGGTGCCCACCGACCTGTTCGTGCCCGCGGCGTTGGGCGGCGTGATCAACGGGCCAGTCGCGGAGAAAATGACCGCCTCGCTGATCGTCGAGGCGGCCAACGGCCCGACAATGCCCGACGCCGACCCGGTGCTGGAACAGAAAGGCGTCGTCGTGGTGCCCGACATTCTGGCCAACGCCGGTGGGGTCACCGCGAGCTATTTCGAATGGGCCCAGTCCCGTCAAGGGTTCCCCTGGGAGGGCGATCTGTTCGCCAACCGGCTGCGCGACGGCATGGACAACGCGTTCCGGGCCGTGTGGGGCAAGGCCGATGTGCTCAAGGTGCCGCTGCGCCGCGCCGCGTTCGCCCTAGCCCTGGAACGGGTAGCCGAAGCCATCGCGGCCAGGGGTTTCTTCCCGTAGCAGTTTTTCCCCGGGCGGGCACCCCGCAGGCCCGCCCTCCTCCGCAACGTGGGGCCCCTCGCTTCGCTCGCCCCACGGCGGCCGTTTGCGTTAACCGAACAAGTGTTCGATACTTGTTCGTATGTCCGCAGAGGCTGCGGCCGAACTCGCTGAACAGTTACCACTAGAGCCCAACCGGCGTGCCGCGCTCCGGTCCCTGGCCGGCAAGATCCCGCAGTCCACGCCGGTGCTGGCCAGCCAGCGGCCTCGTCCCGTGGGGGGGCCGTATGCCGAGGTGTTCCCCAACGGGTTACGACCGGGCACGTCGATTTCGGTGAGCGCAGCCCATCCTGCGCTCGAGGCCGCGGCGCTGCGCAATGCGGTTGCGTTGGCGGCCGGCGTGGTGCCGCCCGACGGATGGGTGTCGGTGGTCGGCGTGTCGTCGCTCGGCGTGCTGGCCGCAGTTGAGGCCGGGTTGGCGCTGGATCATCTCGTGTTCCTCGAGGCGCCAACTACGGCCTGGGGCTCGGTGGCGGTCGCGGCGGTCGAGGCGTTCGACGTGGTGGTGTTGGCGGTGCCGGCGCGGCCCCGTTTGGCCGAAGTGCGCCGCCTCGCAGGCCGGGCCCGTGAACGCAGCACCACCGTGATCGCCACCGGGCCGGGTGCCGCGGCATGGGGCGGCGAGGCGCGGGTGGTCACGTCGGCTGTTACCTGGCACGGGTTGGGCGATGGGCATGGTTCGTTGCGGTCGTGCCGGGTCACCGTCGATCTCGACGGGCGGGGCTCGGTGCGGGCCCGACGGATGGAGTTGATGTTAGGGCCATGACACCGCAGCGCACGGTTGTGGTGTGGTGGCCCGACTGGCCCGTGGTGGTCGCGGGTCGCGCCGCAGACCCGGTTGTGGTTGTGGCGAACAATAAGGTGGTCGCAATGTCCGCCGCGGCGCGCGCCGACGGGGTCCGCGTCGGTCAACGCCGACGTGAAGCGCAAGGTCGCTGCCCCACAGCTGAAGTGCTCCCGTTCGACGAGGGCGCGAACGCGCGCGCCTTCGAGACCGTGGTGGCCGCAGTCGAAGAGTTGTGCCCGCGGGTCGAGGCGGTGCGCCCTGGGGTGCTGGCTTTCGCCAGCCGTGGCCCGTCGCGCTATTTCGGTGGCGACGCCGCACTGATCGCACAGATCCGGGCGGTGGCGTGCGACGCGGTGCACACTCGCCTCCAGTTGGAGGTGGGCGCCGGGCCCGGGGTGGGCGTGGCCGACGGCAACTTTGCGGCGTCGCTCGCCGCTCGTGCCGCATCCTCGGCCCGCGACCGTGTGTTGTACGTGCCGCCAGGCAGGTCGGCCGAGTTCCTGGCCCCCATGCCGGTGGCCGCGATCGGCGACGCCGCGATCGCGGACGTGGCCCGTCGCCTCGGGCTGCGCACGCTGGGGGCCTTCGCCGCGCTCGACCCGTCCGACGTCGTCGGTCGTTTCGGTGCCGACGGCGTGACCGCCCACCGACGGGCCAACGGTCTTGAGGTGCGGTCGTTGGCGCCGCGCGAGCCACCGCCCGAGTTGTCGGTTGAAGTTGTATTCGATCCGCCGGCCGAAACCGTCGACCGAATCGCGTTCGCGGCGCGGGCGGTCGCGGCCGAACTGGAAGAGGGCTTGCGGGGCCGCGGCCTGTCGGCCACCGCACTCGTGATCGAAGTGGAAACCGACCACGGCGAGAAACGCACCCGCCGCTGGCGGTCCGAGGGCGCGTTGAACGCGGCCGCGGTGGCCGAACGGGTGCGCTGGCAAGCCGAAGGCTGGTTGACCGACGTCGCGCAAGCGGTAGACGATGATGCGCCCACTGCCGGTATCACGCTGCTGCGCCTGGCCCCCGACGAAGTGCACGAACACGCAGGCACCGCGCAAAGTTTGTGGGGCGGCGCGTCCGAGGCCAACGAACGCGTCAGTCGCGCCATCGCGCGCGTGCAAGGCATGCTCGGCCCGAACGCTGCTACCACTGCGGTGCTCGTGGGCGGACGGGGCCCGGGCGAACAGATCCAGATGATCCCGTGGGGTGACTCGCGGGCGGTCGACGCCGCCCGCGCTAATGCGCCCTGGCCTGGGCGAGTGCCGGCGCCCGCGCCAGCGATGGTGCTCGCCGCGCCCGTCCCCATCGACGTGCTCGACGTGAGTGGCCACGCCGTGCGCGTCAGCGGCCGGGGCGAGGTGTCGGCACCACCGGTCACCGTCGTCGGCCCCCACGGCGTCGACCGGGTCACGGGCTGGGCCGGGCCGTGGCCGGCTGAGGAACGCTGGTGGGATGCTGCCGGCAACCGGCGCCGGGCCCGTCTGCAAGTGCAATGTGAGTCAGGCGCTGCCCATCTGTGCCTGATTGAGGGCGGCTGTTGGTTTTTAGAAGCAAGCTATTGAGCGAACAACAAAAGGAGACCAATGTCTGAAGCAACTGCGTCCTACGAGCGAGCGATCGCCACGTTTCGTCAGGTGTTGTCGAACGTCAGCAAAGAAGACCTCGACAAGCAGTCGCCCTGCGCGCCATGGAAGGTGCGCGACGTCGTCAGCCACCTCATCGTGGGTGGCGACTTCTTCGTGACATCCGTAGGCGGTGAGGCGACCGGTGGCGGGGGCAACGTGGCTGACGATGACTACGAGGCCGCGTTCGAGTCGGCCGCGAACCGCACGCTCGCTGCGTTCAACCAGCCCGGAGCGCTCGACAAGACCGTCGACCTACCCTTCGGTCAGATGCCGGCCACCGCGCTGGTCGGCATCGCCACTACCGACACCTTCACCCACGCCTGGGACATCGCCAAGGCCACCGGCCAGTCGACTGACCTCGACGGCGAGTTCGCCGGCGAGCTGCTGGAGCGGGCCAAGACAACGATCCCCGACACCGCGCGCGGTGCCGACGGCTCGGCGCTGTTCGGCCCGGAACAGCAGGCACCCGCCGGCGCGTCCAACGCCGACCAACTTGCCGCGTTCCTCGGCCGCAACACTTAGCGGGGGCCGAAAGGTAAGCCGGCCTTCGCTTTCCAGCACCTTTTTCGACATGATTCGGCTTGATTTGGCGGCATTCATGGCGATTTCGGTGCTGGAGACCGCCGGTACCTTTCTCCGCTCGCGACTAGGGCTGCCGGGCGATTAGTAACCCGCGCAGCCCGTCGTCGGCCATCTCGATCGCTTGGGGCCAGCCGAACCAGAACACCTCTTGGCTCTCGCCTTCGGGCGGCCGGGGGTCGTCGTCGGGCACCGTGCACAAGAAGCGGATGTCGAGATGGGTGTGGCCCCGCGGCCCAGGGTGGACGTCGACCTGCACGGCCTGATTCTTGAGCAGGCTGACGGGCAGACCGGTCTCCTCGACGGACTCGCGCACGGCGGCGTCGGCCGGCGTCTCGCCTTCGTCGATGTGGCCGCCAGGTTGCACCCAGATTCCGAGCTTCTTGTGCTTGAGCAGAATGACGCCGCGAATGCCGGTGATCAGCGCCGAAGCGGTCACGTGGACGGGGTCGGCGTGTTCGTCAAACGGGCGCTCGAGCCGGGCTAACTCGGTGAGGAACGTGTCGACCGATCGAGCCTCACGCTCGTCGACGGGGTTCTTGCCCCGCCGCCGCAGCGTTTCGATCAGATCATCGAGACCGGGGAACACCGCCAGAAAGTATCCCTTGACAGTAGTCGAACACCCGTTCGATACAGTCACCCTCGTGGGATTCAACAACCCGGCGATGTCGTGGTCGGCTCTGCACCGGCGGCTCACCGACCGTCCCGCGAACGCCAACGGGGGCGACAGCCCGGCGTGGTCGAACCATCGCACCAAGTACACGCAGCCGCCGGTCCTCGAACGCCGCCGGTCGGCCACGCCGTATGCCGAACTGCACTGCCACTCGAACTTTTCGTTTTTAGACGGGGCGTCGCCCCCTGAAGAGTTGGCCGAAGAAGCAAGCAGTCTCGGTCTCGAGGCGTTGGCCGTCACCGATCACGATGGCTTCTACGGCGTTGTGCGCTTCGCCGAGGCCGCCCGCGCCTTGGGCCTGCCCACGATCTTCGGCGCCGAACTCAGCCTCAGGCCGCCCGGGGTGGCCAAGCTCGAACCGCGTGCGGGCTCGGCCAAGCAGTCCGCGGCCGATCCCCACGCCAACCATCTGTTGTTGTTGGCGCGGAATCCGCGCGGTTACGCGGCGTTGGCGCGCGCGATCGGTGAGGCGCATCTCGCCGGCGGCGAGAAGGGTCACCCC
>JACCXE010000049.1 GCA_013697265.1 Actinomycetota bacterium
TCTCGGCCCGCAGGTCGCCGCCGTCGATCACCTGCTGGCGGCGTTGGTAGATCACCTTGCGCTGCTCGTTGAGCACTTCGTCGTACTTGAGCACGTCTTTGCGGATCTCGGCGTTGCGCTGCTCGACTGTGTTCTGGGCCCGCTCGACCGCCTTGGAGATCATCTTCATGTCGATGGGCTCGTCGTCGGGCATGGCCTTGCTCATCAACCACTGCACCGCGCCCGTGGCGAAGATGCGGATGAGCTCATCTTCCATCGACAGGTAGAACCGGCTCTCGCCCGGCTCGCCTTGACGGCCGGAACGGCCGCGCAGCTGGTTGTCGATGCGGCGGCTTTCGTGACGCTCGGACCCGAGCACGAACAGTCCGCCCAGTTCCTTGACCTTCTCGCCGTCGGCCCGGCACTTCGCCTCGTGCTGGGCCAGCAGCGTGGCGTAGCGCGCCTTGCCCTCATCCGAGTCGAATTCGAGGCCTTCGCTCAGCACGTCGCGGCTAGCCAGCCCTTCGGCGTTGCCGCCCAGGAGAATGTCGACGCCGCGGCCCGCCATGTTGGTGGCCACGGTGACGGAGTGCAGACCACCAGCCTGCGCGACGATTTCGGCCTCGCGGAAGTGCTGCTTGGCGTTCAACACGTTGTGCGGGATGCCCCGCCGATCCAACAAGCGCGATAGCACCTCGCTCTTTTCGACCGACGCCGTGCCCACGAGCACGGGCTGACCCCGGTCGTGGCGCTCGACGATGTCGTCGACCGCGGCGTTGAACTTGGCCAGTTCGGTGCCGTAGATCAGGTCCGCGTCGTCTTCGCGGATCATCGGCCGGTTCGTCGGAATCGGCACGACGGCGAGGCCGTACGTGTTCGCAAACTCAGAAGCCTCGGTTTCGGCGGTACCGGTCATGCCCGCCAACTTCTCGTACATGCGGAAGTAGTTCTGCAGGGTGACCGTGGCCCACGTGTGGTCTTCGTCGCGGACGTAGACGTTCTCTCTGGCTTCAACCGCCTGGTGCAGCCCGTCGCTCCATCGGCGCCCTTCCATGATGCGACCGGTGAACTCGTCGACGATCTTGATTTCGCCGTCCATCACGACGTAGTCCTTGTCCCGTTTGTACAACTCTTTGGCCCGCAAAGCCTGGGTCAACTGGTGGACGTAGTTGACCGACACCGCGTCGTACATGTTGCCGACGCCGAGCGCGGACTCAACCTTCTCGACGCCTTCTTCGGTGGGAGCGACGGTGCGTTTTTCTTCGTCGACCTCGTAGTCGACGTCGCGGGACAAGCCGCGGGCGATCGCGGCGAACTGGGCGTAAAGCTTGGCCGACTCTTGCGCGGGGCCCGAGATGATCAGCGGCGTTCGCGCTTCGTCGATCAGGATCGAGTCGACCTCGTCGATGATGGCGTAGACGTGGCCCCGCTGGGCCATGGCGTCGCGGCTGCGGGCCATGTTGTCGTACAGGTAGTCGAAGCCGAATTGCGCATTAGTGCCGTACGTGATGTCGGCCTCGTAGGCGGCGATGCGGGCCGGGCGGTCGTGCAAGTTGTCGCCCAGGATCAGGCCGACGTCGAGACCAAGCCAGTTATGGAGTCGGCCCATCCACTGCGAGTGGAAAGTGGCCAGGTAGTCGTTGACCGTGACGATGTGCATGCCCTGACCGGTTAACCCGTTCAAGTAGGCGGGCAACGTCGAGACCAAGGTCTTGCCTTCGCCGGTCTTCATTTCGGCGATCCATCCGAAGTGCAGCGCGGCGCCGCCCATCAACTGCACGTCGAAGTGGCGCTGACCCAACACCCGCTTGGCCGCCTCGCGGGTGACCGCAAACGCCTCGACCATGAGGTCGTTGAGCGCTTCGCCGTTCGCGAGCCGGTTCTTGAACTCGGGGGTCTTGGCCTTTAGGGCCTCGTCGGACAGCTTCTCGTACTCGGCCTCGAGCGAGTTGATGTCGGGAACCAGGCTTTGCAGGGCACGCACCTTCTTGCCTTCACCGGCGCGCAGGATCTTGCTGAGAACACTCATGATTAGGTCGAAGTGTACGCGGTGCCGCTGCGAAGTCGCACCGCCACGCCTTGCTTGGGAGCTAGTCCCCTAAGTCGATGATGCGTTCGCGCATCGCGTAGAGCACCGCTTCCATGCGCGAGTGAAGATGCAGTTTCTCCAGAATGTTCCGAACATGGTTCTTTATCGTGTTTTCTGAGATGTACAGCTCTTCGGCGATCTCGCGGTTGCTCATGCCCTTGGCCACGAACCGCAGCACTTCGATCTCGCGGGCGGTGAGGTTCGGCGTGGCGATCTGCTGGCGCTGCTCGATCTTCTTGGACAGCGTCGAGAACTCGGTGAGCAGCTTTGACGCCATCGACGGGCTGATGAGGCTCTCGCCCGCGTGGACGCGGCGGATCGACGACGGCACCTCGTCGATAGCAATGTCCTTCAGCAGGTAGCCGTTGGCACCGGCCTTAATCGCGTCGTACAGGTGGGTGTCTTCGTCCGACACCGTCAGCATGATGATGCGAGTCGACGGCACCAGTTCCTTGATGCGCCGGGCCGCCTCGATGCCATCTACCCGGGGCATGCGAATGTCCATGAGGACGACGTCTGGGGCGAACTCTTCGGCCCGGGCGACGGCCTCTTCACCATCGGCCGCCTCGGCCACCATGGCGATGTCGTCCTCGGTGGAAAGCACTACCTCGAGGCCGCGGCGGTACAGCTCTTGGTCGTCTGCGACGAGTACTCGGATGATCGGCGCCGGCGCGGAAACTTCAGCCACAGCGCAAAGCTAATTCCTAGCTGGCGATACCCACACGATGGTGCGGATGGCTGCGCCCGATCAGGCGACCCTTTCGGCGCTCCAACTGACGCACCAGCTTGTCCATCACGGTGTCGAGAGCAGCCATCGCGTCGCCGGCCATAGCCCGCGCCCGCACGACATTGCCGCGACCGACGAGGGTGACTTCGCAGATTTCGCGCTGGTCGACTCGACGGTGGGCCTCCTCCACAAACCGGACCTCAGCGCGCTCGAGGACATCGAGGTAGCGGTCGAGGTGACCAACCTTCTCGTCGACGGCGAGACGTAACTCTCTCGGCACGTCGACGTTTCGGTGGCTGATGGTGATCTCCATGCGCAGCACCTCTTATTCAGTTGTGGGTTTTGGACTTGCTTCGATTTCTGGATCCGGTGTGGCTGACCTGGTCTTCGTCCCCACACTCGCCTGGCGTTGCTGACCGACGGTCGGTCGATGCAACGTTCAGGACTTACATCTAAATCGCACCGTGCTCAGCACCAACATGGTGTTGATGCCTTACGTGGGCCGTTTTGCCTGCGACTGGCGTCGGCTTGCAACCACAGACCCACACCCGATCCATGCACCGATGGTACGCCCTTAATCCCCAAGTGTCATCGGGTGTCTCCCAAGAGATTTGTGAAAGGCGTGTGTGCGGCGGTCACGGCGACCACCGACTCTGCGCCGAGTTGGCGGAGCTGATGGGCCGCGGAGCGCAGCGTTGCGCCGGTGGTGATCACGTCGTCGACCAGTAGGACTGTCCGCCCAATCAGCGGCCACGCCCGCCCCCGGGTCGATCGGGGCCGCAACGGCGGGCCGCCGACTCGCTCACCGGCTGAGCGACCGGTCAGCGGCGCACCCTTGCCCCGTTCCAACAAGTCACAGGCGGGCCGCGAAAGACATTTCGCGACAACTTTCGCGAGCAGTGCGCCATGGTCGAAACCTCGGGCCCGAACGTGGGCCGGGTTGGCCGGTGCCCACGTGACGAGATCGACGGACTGGTCGCGCACGAGTTCGGCCATACCCCGGCCCAGCCACGCGGCCGCCGCCCGTTGGTTGCGAAACTTCAGTCGCGCCACCAATTCACGACCGGTGCCGCGATAGACCAACAGCGCCACGCAGTGGTCGACACCCTCGATGGCCGGCACCGCACCGGCGGCGCGCATCGACGCGTGACAGTCAGCGCAGGGGATGCGCCCCGCGCTCCCACACACCGGGCAACGCCAGCCGAGCAACACATGCCGGACGCTACGGGCGGGGTGTAACACGACCTCGTGTCCTAAGTTCGAGCCATGGCACCGCTGGTTCCGGGGATAACCGCTGAAGATCTTTTGACCGCCGCGTGGTTGTCGGACGCACTCAACCTGCCGATCGCATCGGTGACGTTGCAGCCCGTCGGCACCGGCCAGATCGGTGACTGCGAACGCGTCACTCTCACGTACTCCGAGGCCTGCGACGGTCCGGCCACGATCGTGGCCAAAATCCCGTCCCAGGAACCCACGAGCCGTAATGCCGGCGTGGCGCTCGGCACATACCGCAAGGAGTCGAGCTTCTACCGCGACCTGCGCGACAGGCTGCCGATCCGCGCCCCGCTGTGCCACTACGTCGACTTCAACGACACGACGTCGGAGTTCGTATTGCTGCTCGAGGACCTGGCGCCTGCCGTGCAGGGCGACCAGATCACCGGTTGCACGCCCGATCAGGCCGCGCTGGCCGTGTCCGAACTCCCGAAGCTGCACGCGCCGATGTGGGGCGACCCCAAGCTGGCCGAGATGGAATGGCTGTCAGGCGGCTACGGCCAGAACCCCGAGAGCACGGCTCAGTTCGTCGGGTTCCTCTACAACGGGTTCAAGGATCGCTACTCCGAGCGCATCGACGACGACATCCTCGAACTGAGCGAGCGGATGCTCACGAAGATGCCCGCTATGTACGACCTGGGCGATCGGCCCACGACGTTGCAGCACTCCGACTACCGGCTCGACAACATGCTGTTCGGCACGCCCGAGGGCGGGCCGGAGATCGCGGTCGTCGACTGGCAGACCGTCGCGAACGGCTACGGCGTAGCCGACCTGTCGTACTTCATCGGCGCCGGGCTCACGCCTGCGGACCGGCGCGCCAACGAGGAAGACCTCGTGCGCCTGTACCTCGACGCGATGACCGCGGCCGGCGTGGATCTGACGTGGGACGAGTTGTGGTGGCAGTACCGCCGGCACACGACGTCAGGGCTCGTGATGGCCATCGGTGCGTCGCAGGTTGTCGGCCAGACCGACCGGGGCGACGACATGTTCGTCACGATGGCCCAGCGTCACGGCCGTCACGCGTTGGATCTCGAATTCGAGCAGACGCTGTAACGCATGGACCAACTGAATGAGCTGTCGTTCTACGGCATGGCCGGCGCGGCGCGGTCGCCGCGAGGCCTGCTCGACGAGGTGCGTGACGCCGAACGCCTCGGCCTCGGATCGGTGTTCTTGTCCGAGCGGTTCAACGTCAAAGAAGCCGTGACGCTCAGCGGCGCTGTTGGTGGCGCCACCACGACGCTTGGCATCGCGACCGGCGCGACGAATCACAACACGCGACATCCGATCGTGACGGCCTCGTTCGCGACCACGATGGACAGGTTGACCGACGGACGCTTCGCTCTCGGATTCGGGCGAGGCATCGCGCCCCTGTTCAAGGCGTTCGGGCTGCCTGCTATCACCACCGCGCAACTCGAAGACATTGCCGTGCTCCTGCGCAAGCTGTGGCAGGACGAGATGGTCTTCGGCCACGACGGCCCGGCGGGCAACTATCCGTTTCTGCGGGTCGACTGGGGTGGCGATAGCAAGACCATCCCGCTGATGCTCACTGCGTTTGGCCCCAACTCGTTGGCGCTCGGCGGCCGCGTGTACGACGGCGTGATCCTGCACACGTTCTTCACCGACGAGACGCTGGCGCGCTGTGTGAAAACAATCCGCGATGCGGCCGAACAGGCCGGACGCGATCCTGATTCGATGCGGATCTGGTCGTGCCTGGCGACCATCGGTGATCACATCCCCTACGAGGTCAGGCTGAAGAAGACCGTCGGCCGGCTGGCGACGTACTTACAGGCCTACGGCGACCTCATGGTCACCACCAACAACTGGGACCCCGCCGACCTCGCCGCTTTCCGCGCTTCGGAAGCAGTCACAAGCATCCCCGGCGCGATCGACGACATCGCGACCACCGAACAACTCGAGCGCGTCGCAGACGTAATCCCTACGGCGTGGCTAGAACAGGCGGCGACCGGCACGCCCGACCAGTGTGTCGACACGATCCAGCGCCAGTTCGACCTGGGCGCGACCGGCGTGATCATGCATGGCGCGTCGCCGGCCGAGCTCGAACCAATTGTCGACGCGTACCGGCCCCGTCGCGACGCCGCCGCGTTCGCACACCTGTCCGCCAATCCTGCTCGATGAGGTCTCGCGACTTCTGGTCGCGCGTCCCGCAGTGCATGCTCGGGCTTGTAGGCGTGGGGCTCGGCGCCGCGCTGATGCTCGACGCCGGTGTCGGGGTAGCTCCGTGGGACGTGTTTCATCAAGGCATCCACAACCACACGGGCATCCCGATCGGTACAATTTCGATCCTCGTCGGCTTCGCGTTGTTCTTGCTTTGGATCCCCTTGAAGCAGCGGCCCGGAGCGGGGACGGTGCTCAACGTCTTCACGATCGGCCTCGCGATCGACGCTTTCCTGGCCGTGCCCTTCGAGCCGCACGGGCTGGTGTTTCGCGTCGCGTGCTGCGTCGTAGGTGACGTGGTCATCGCGGCGAGCGGCGGGCTGTACATCGGCGCCGGGCTCGGCGCCGGGCCGCGCGACGGACTGATGACCGGCCTCGTCGCCCGCGGCTATCCGTTGCGCACGGTTCGCGCCGCTATGGAACTCACCGTGCTCGCGGCCGGATGGCTGCTCGGCGGCAACGTCGGCTTCGGCACGGTGCTGTTCGCCGTCACGGTCGGGCCGATCTTGCACTTCGTGCTGCATCGAGTGGATAGAGGGGTGCTAGCCCCCCAAAGGCCGGAGGTGGAGCCAACCTTCCCGAACTGACAGGAAGCTCGTAGGGTTCGCGTATGCGCACACGACAAGTCAGGGCCATCGCACTTACGTTGATGCTCACCGGCACGCTGCTCGGCGCGTGTTCGAGCGGGGGCGGGAGTTCGCGCACGATCGAAGTCGACAGCAACTTCGACGAGTTCGCCGGCACCTTCCGTGCGTTCTTTCCCCGCGACGTCACCGTGAAGCCGGGCATGACGCTGAAGTTCCACCAGAAATGGTCGGGTGAACCGCACACGGTCACCATGGGCAAAGAGGTCCAAGATCGGATTGAGCCCGAGATGCTGCCCTTGATCCTTCGCTCCACGTCCAAGGAACCGTCCGACGACGAGCAGTTCTCCGACGAGGTAAACGCCGCCGTCGAGAAGTTCTTCGGCGAACTGCCGTTCTTCTTCGGTGAGAAGGGCCCCAACCCACCGGTGGCCCAGCCGTGTTATCTCAAAACGGGCCTGCCCGAAGAAGGCAAAGCGTGCCCGAAGCAGGCGCAGCCCGCGTTCGCCGGAACCGAGAGCTACTTCAACAGCGGCTTCATTCCCTACGAGGGCACGAGCGGCAACGAGTTCGAGATGAAGATCGCCGACGACGCCAAACCGGGCACTTACTTCTATTACTGCGCACTCCACGGTGCTGGCATGAGTGGCCAGATTAAGGTCACCAAGAGCGGCGCCGTTCCCTCCCAGGCGAGCCTCAACAAACAGGCTCGCAAGGAGATCGCCGAAGTCGCAAAACCCCTGCTCGCTGGGTTGAAGAAGGAACAGGCCGGCAACGGTGCGATCAAGGGCAACCTCGCCGGTTCGGGAGACGAGTCATTAAACGGCGTCAAAGGCCAGGTGAACGAGTTCACGCCCCGCACCGTGCGGGCCAAGGTCAACGAAACGGTGAAGTGGAGCTTCATCAGCAACCACTCGATCAGCTTCAACGTGCCCCCCTACATCCCGATCTACAAGGTAAAGAGCGGAAAGGTAACTGGGAACGACAAGGTGTACGAGCCCGCCGGCGGATGGCCCGGTCGGCCCGAGCCGACAGCCGAGGATGAGGGGCCACCCGTGCCCAGTGTCGACGTCGACGCCGGGAAGTTCGACGGGTCCGGTGGGCTGAAGTCGTCCGGAGTGGACTGGCAGACCGGCGACACCTACAGCGTGACGTTCACCAAGCCGGGTACCTATCCCATGGCGTGCCTCATCCACCCCGGCATGATCGGCAAGGTCGTCGTTTCCTAGCGCAGCCCGTAGGCTGTGGCGCCTTATGACCTCCGCTGAGGGCGACTTCAAGGTCGCTGACATGTCCCTGGCCGAATTCGGCCGCAAAGAGATCGTTCTCGCCGAGGAAGAAATGCCGGGCCTGATGGCCCTGCGGGCCGAGTTCGAGGACGCGCAGCCCCTCGCCGGGGCACGGATCACCGGCTCGATCCACATGACGATTCAGACCGCGGTGCTCATCGAGACGCTCACCGCGCTCGGCGCGACGGTGCGTTGGTCGTCATGCAACATCTTCTCGACCCAAGACCACGCTGCGGCCGCGATCGCCGCGGCCGGCATCCCGGTGTTCGCGTGGAAGGGCGAATCGCTCGAGGAGTACTGGTGGTGCCTTGAACAGACCTTCCGCTGGCCCGACGGCGAGCCGCCGAACATGATCCTCGACGACGGAGGCGACGCCACGATGCTCGTGCACATGGGCACCGAGTCCGAAAAGACCGGCGAAGTGCGCGCCGACAGCGACTCCGACTCCGACGAGATGAAGATCGTGCTCGACACCCTGCGCACTTCGATCGCGGCGACGCCCGGCATCTGGACCAAGACCGGCCAGGCCGTGCAGGGCGTCACCGAAGAGACCACCACCGGCGTGCACCGCCTGTATGAACGCGAAACGAACGGCACGCTGCTGTGGCCGGCGATCAACGTCAACGACTCGGTGACGAAGTCGAAGTTCGACAATGTCTACGGCATCCGTCACTCGCTGATCGACGGCATCAACCGCGCCACCGACGTGATGATCGGCGGCAAGGTGGCGCTGGTCATGGGCTACGGCGACGTGGGCAAGGGCTGCGCCCAGTCGCTACGGGGGCAGGGCGCGCGCGTGCTCGTTACCGAGATCGACCCCATCTGCGCGCTGCAGGCGGCGATGGAGGGCTACGAAGTGGTGACGCTGGAAAGCGTCGTAGACAAGGTCGACATCTTCGTAACTGCGACGGGCAACAAGGACATTTTGAGCGCCGAGATCATGGGCAAGATGAAGCACAACGCGATCGTCGGCAACATCGGTCACTTCGACAACGAAGTCGACATGGCCGGGCTCTACAAGATGAGCGACGTCAAGCACTTCAACATCAAGCCCCAGGTCGACGAGTTCGCGTTCCCCGACGGTCATTCGATCATCGTGTTGGCCGAGGGCCGTCTGCTGAATCTCGGCTGCGCGACGGGCCATCCGTCCTTCGTCATGTCGACGTCGTTCACCAACCAGGTGCTCGCGCAAATCGAACTGTGGACCAAGGGCGACAACTACCCGATCGGCGTCTACCGGCTACCGCGCGAGCTGGACGAAAAGGTTGCCCGTCTCCACCTCGACAAGCTGGGCGTGAAGCTCACCAAGCTCACCGAGGACCAGGCCGACTACATCGGCGTTGCCCAGAACGGGCCCTACAAGCCCGAGCACTACCGCTACTAGAGCCTCGGCGCGCAACCGGAGGTTGCTCGCCGAACTAAACCTCGCCGGAACCAGTGGAGCCTCCGGACCGCAAAGCCGGATCCTGCGGCATGACGCCGTTCCGCTACGGGGTTGCTACCGCTAGTTGCTGCTTTAGTTCCTCGAGGATGGGGACGGGGCCGGGGTCGATGCCTTGGAGGCCGGCCATGTGGAGCGAGACGAAATCGCCGTAGATGATCAGGTCGAAGAGCTGGGCTAGTTCGCCTTCGCCTTCGGCTTCGACCACTTCGATGCCCGCCATGACCTCGCGGACGATCTCAGTGACGAGTTCGAAGCGGCGGGCGACCTGCGGGTGTTCGTGGTCGTGGCGCAACTGAATCAGCGTGATCAGTTGGCGGGTGATGTCGCCGTGTTGCCCCCAGCCGACGATCTCGTTGTGACACAACTCGGGGTTGACCGCACCCAGCGCCGGCGCTTTCGCGTTTTCGTTGACTTGGCCCTTCCACCGCGTGACCGCGGCCGAGCCCAGCGAGGCCGACGAGTGGATCAAAGGGAACGTGCCACCAATGCGTTTGGCCAGTTGCTCGGCCGGACCGTTGTCGACGATGAGCTGATCGCGCCGGCGGCGTAGCTGCGCAACAGCCGCGTCGATCCACTGGCGGGCGCCGGGAAACAAACCAACGGACTCGAGGATGAGCAGCGGCGGAATCGACACGGCGCCGATGCCGCCGCGCGGTTGGGGCGAGCACTCAAGCACGTCGACACTCGGCGCATCCCACTCGTCGGCAAGCGTTCGAAGCTGCCCTGGGCCGGAGACGACACACACGTTGGCGCCCGCCATCTGCGCCTCGGATGCGGCTTCGATCGTCTCTTCCGTGTCGCCCGAATACGACACCGCGATGACAAGCGAGTTCTCGGTGACGAACGCGGGCAGGGTGTAACTCTTCACGACGACCGCGGGCACGGCCATGAACGGAGCCGCGCTGGCCAGAAGGATGTCGCCGGCGATGCCGCTGCCGCCCATACCGAGAATGACGACGTTTTCGATGCCGTCGTGGTCCGGCAGGGCGGCCGCGTTCTGGATGTCACACGACGATGCGGCCTCGGCAACTTGTTCGGGCAGGCCGGCGGCGACGTCCCAGATGCCTTGGCTGTCGAGCGCTAGCGGCATTTAGGAGTCGGCGTCCCAGCCGGGCGTGATGTTCTCGGCCTTGGCCTTCTCGTCGAGGCGCGTGGCCTCAGCCGCATCAGCAGTTGTGGCCGCGTCGTCGAGGAAGTTCGGGATGTCGCTGGTGATCGGGTACTTACGCTTGAGGCGCGGGTTGTACAGGAACTGCTCGTCGGCGAAATACAGCAGCGGGCCTTTGTCTTGCGGGCACGCCAAAACGCTCAACAGTGCGGGGGCCAGAGCCACGTCAGCCTTCTCTCACTATGGCGAGGACCTCGTTGGTGCGGGCCTCGCATTCTTCGCTACTGCTCGCCTCGAGGTTGAGGCGCAACAACGGTTCGGTGTTAGACGGCCGAACGTTGAACCACCAGGAATCGGCTTCGCACGTCAAGCCGTCGAGGCGGGACTGCTTCATGTACTCGAACGCGCGCGCGACTCGTTCGACCGACTCGGTTGTGTCGCTCACTTTTGTGTTGATCTCGCCCGACGCGACGTAGCGCTCGAACGGCTTGCGCAGCTCGCTCAGCGGCTGGCCTGACCGGCTGATTATCTCGAGTAGTACCAGCGCGGCGATGAGGCCCGAGTCAGCCCGGTAGTTGTCGCGGAAGTAGTAGTGCGCCGAGTGTTCGCCGCCGACGATTGCGTCGTGCTCGGCCATCAACGCCTTCACGAAGCTGTGTCCGACGCGGCTCATGATCGGTGTGCCGCCGTGCTCGCGGATCACCTCGGGCACCGCCCGGCTACAGATCAGGTTGTAGATCACCGTGGCGCCCGGGTTCCGGTCGAGCATCGTGGCCGCGAGCATCGCCGTGGTGGTCGAGCCGGACAGGCCGACGCCTTTCTCGTCGACGAGGAACACGCGGTCAGCGTCGCCGTCGAACGCGAGGCCGACGTCGGCGCCCGTCTCGCGCACGCGCGCCACCAGGTCGACCTGATTGGCCGGGTTGATCGGGTCGGCCGGATGGTTCGGGAACGTGCCGTCGAGCTCGGCGTACATGATCTCGAGGCTCACCGGCAGCGCGGCAAACACTTGGGGCAGGGCCAGACCGCCCATGCCGTTCGCGGTGTCGGCCACCACCTTCAACGGCAAGATCTTGTCGATGTCTATGAACGAGTGGCAGTGCGCGGCGTAGTCGGGCAACAGGTCAAGCGAGTGAGCCTCGCCTCGGCGCGTCGGCCGCGGGTACGCGTTGGCGGAGGCGATGTCGGCTTTGATCACGTCCAGACCGGTGTCTTCCCCGACCGGCTTGGCGCCAGCCAGGCACAGCTTGATGCCGTTGTACGCGGCGGGGTTGTGCGAGCCGGTGAAGGTCGCGCCCGGCATGTCGAGCTTGCCCGCCGCGAAATACAGCAGGTCAGTCGGAATGAGACCGAGGTCGATCACGTCGACACCTTGGTCGAGCACGCCGTCGATGAACGCGCCGCTCAACTCAATGCCCGACGGACGCATGTCGCGACCTACCACGATCGACGAGGTGCCGGCGAAACGTGCGAACGCGGCGCCCACCTGGCGGGCCAGTTCGGCGTTTAGTTCGTCGGGTACCAGGCCGCGGATGTCATAGGCCTTGAAAACGGTGTCCAGTGCGGTCATTGCGGCGAAGAACTTAGTTCGTCGTCGTATGCGCCCCTTCCGGCCAAGCGACGGATCCTGATCATGTCGATCAGCACCCGCAGCGAATCCAGACCTACCCGCACCGTCGATCCCTCGGAATTCGTCAGCGTCACCGGCACCTCTTCGAGCGACAACCGCAGCCGTTCAGCCAGATGGAACACCTCGATGTCGAAGGCGAACCGGTCGATGCGGGCCACCGAGAAGATCTGCTGGGCCGCGTCGGACCGGAACGCCTTGAGGCCGCACTGGGTATCGCGATAGGCGCCCAGCAGCACCGCGAACGAGATCAAGTTGATAGCTCGACTCCCGAGAGAGCGCAGACGACCGGTACGCACAAGCGTGACGGTTTCGATGTGGCCGCGGCTGCCGACCACGACATCCCAGCCCTGCTCGATCTCCTCCAGCAGCTTCAGCAGTAGCGCAGGCTCGTAGGCCAGGTCGGCGTCGGTGAACGCGATCGTGCGGCCGTGCGCGCTGAGCATGCCCCGGCGAACCGCGGCACCCTTGCCCTTGTTCTGGGGCAGCTTCAGCACCAGGTCGGCGCCCGACGCTTGTGCGGTCGCGAATGTGTCGTCGCTTGAGCCGTCGTCGACGATCACGATCTCCAGTTCGCCTGCGCCAACGGTCGGCTCGAGTTCGTCGCGCAAGCGCTGTACCGTGCGGCCGATAAACGACTCGGCTTTGTAGGCCGGGATCACGACGCTGAAGCGGTACGAGCCCGGGGCCGGCGTTGGGTTCGCCGGCGGACGGATCTGTACGGCCCGCACCTGGTTGAACAACAGGCTGCGATACCCGATGACGCGCACGACGCCAGCAATCGCCAGCGCGGCCGCCTTGGACAACAACAACACGCGGGCGGTGTCGGGGTTGAATAACAACCCGGCGCGCACGACAGCGATGTCGACCAGACCCGCAGACGCAGTGACCAGCGTGTACGCCACGGGTGCATCGACCCAGCGCAGGTGCGGGTCGCGGGTGAACGTAAGCGCGCGGTTGGCGAAGAACGAGACGGCGGCACCGCAGAAAATGGCGATGGCGTCGGCGAGCAACACCGGCAAGCCGAGGCCGAGGCGCAACAACACCAACACACTGACGTCGACCCCTGTGACAAGAACACCGACGGCCGCGAACCGTCGCAGCTGCGAACGCACGGAGAAAAACTAGGTGAGGTTGCTCAGCTGCCGAGCGTGCCCGCGCCCGCGAGCTCTCTCAGCCAGTCCGCTTCGCTGTCGCGCTCGTCGTCTTCGCTCTTGTCCGCTTCGGCTGGTGGTGGCGACGCGGCATCGTCAGACGAGTCGCCGGCGGGCACGGGCCGACGCCCGAACCACCAAAGCAGCCCGAGCCCGGCCAGACCCATCAAGGTGGCAAAGTTGGCGAACATGTCGACCGGCGTGTTGCCGTAGTGGATCGTCACGTGATTCGACGTGGGAATCACGACCATCTCGTTGGGCGTGACCCGCCAAGGCCCGTCGGCGCCTTTGGCCTGCCAGTTCGGGAAGTACGACGACTTCACGACCACTGGCACGCCGACCTTGCTGACGTCGAACGTGATGCGGTCGTCGCTGGTCTTGATGTTCGAAACCTTGGTGGTGCCCTTGACCTTCTGGGCCGGTGGACTCGTGGACGGGCGGTCGATCCGGGGCCAGTCTTTCGGGCCCGATGCCGCGAACAGCACGTCACGCGTGCCGACTGAGGTGTACGCCTCGACCGCGGCGTCCTGCCACTCGCGGCCACCCTTGGACACCTTGGTCATCACCGCGGGCAAGTTGGTGAGCGGCTCCACCAGGGCCGAGCCCTTCACCAGATAGATCTTCCAGGGCCGCGTCTGCACGGCCGCCGTGCCGTTTTCGCTGATCGTGGCCGACCAAGGCTTGGTTTCGGCCACGAGTCGGAGGTCGGCGATCTGATCGGCTTGCGCGACGGCTGCGGTGCTGACCGCCATGTAATAACGAACGCCGAGCGCCTGCAGGTGGCGTACGCCGTCGGCCACGTTGAGCTCCGAATAGGGCAGATCACGCTGAGGGCGAGACGGGCGAGCCGACATTTCCGACTGATTCAGGAAGTGGTACGGCGTGCTCGCCGCCGATTCGAAGAACAGGCCTTCCATCGAATCGATACAGCCGTCGGTCCAGTAGGGCAACAGCATCAACGCCATCGGCGTGCCGAGGCGATCTAACTCGGGCTCGTACTCCCACATGGCGCGGCCGCATCCGTTGTCTTTGCCGACCCTGGCCATCGTGTTGAGCGTGTCTCGGTATTCGGGGAAGCTCGCCTTGCGCTCGAAGCCCGAGTAGTTCCACGCGCCCCAGTCCAGAACGAAGCTGCGGTCAGTCGTGTTGAACACGCGCTCGCTCCATTTCGGCAACATCTGTAGCGGCATGCCGACGAGAACCAACACGTAGGCGGCAGCGAGCAACGGCGCGAAGAGCCGGGGGAGGAACTCGATCGTTTCGAGTGACTCGTCGCCAGCCCGACCGCCCAGGATCGTCTTCTTCGTCGCGTTGAGTATCCACGACGCGCCGAGGGCCAACTCGGCCGCCGCCACCCCGGCCAGCACGTAGAGGAAGAAGAACCACGACGGCAGGAGGCGGGCGTTCCACAATCGACTCTGCGGGGCGAGAATGAATCCGAGCAGCGACGCCATGGCCATCGCCGACGCGAACAAGCCGATGCGGCTGCGGCGCAGCACCGACATCACCACGCCGATCGCGGCCCACGCGAACAGGATCGCGTGCGGGCCCATGGGACTGACCCCGAGTTCCTTGCTGTAGTTGGTGAGCTTTTCCCAGCCCATGTCGTTTGTGTAAGCCAGGCGCATGAGGAACGGGACAACCCAGAACGCGGTGAGCAATCCGCCGACGATGAACACCGGCACCGCCCGCTTCAAGGACTTGCGTTCGGGGCGCATGGCGATCAGCACGAGCGCACCCACGATCGCGATGATCGACGGCACGATGTGGGTAAGGAACGTGCAGGCCAGCACGAACGCCGTGAGCGCCTTGTACTTGCCGGTATCGAGCACCAACGCGAACAGGCCAAGGAACACGAGGCAGAACGACAAGCTGATCGAGTTGGCGAACTCGCCCGCGAGCGTTGACGCGATGTTGCCGCCGTAGATCGTGAAGGTGCGGTCGAACACGAACGGGACGGTCGCGAGCCCTACGAGCGCAGGGCCGGGCCACTGAAGCTTCATGCTGCGGGCGAAGAACCACGTGGCGACCGGCAACGTAAGCAGGCCCGAGACCGAGATCAGTTTGAACGCGACGTTGTAGGGCATCACGAGGTCGGCCAGCACGACCATCAAGCTGGGCAACGGGAAATAGAACGTGAGGGCCGGGAACCCGCCGTACCAGTCGGGCGCCCAACCGGTTAGACGGCCGTGGGGCAGCAGGTGGTCCCGCAGGTACGCGGGGGTCCACACGTGCGCGCCCATGTCGCCGCCGGCCGGGGTGGTGTTGGCGAACAACAGGTTCGGGTGGAGCTGGGCGAAGATGAAGCCGACCGAGCCCAGCAACACCACGGCGGTGATGATCCGCTGGGTGCGGGCGCGGTTGACCGTCAGCATGGACGACATTTTGACCTGCTCGACGGGGTTTGCCCCGTCAGCCATGCCAAAGTGCGATCACGGTGACCGTATTGAACGCGGCGTGAGCGACGATGTTCGGACCCAGTCGACCGGATCGATGGGCCAACCAGGCCAGCACGATGCCGAACGCGGCGAGGCCAGGCAGGGTCACCCAGTCGAAATGGGCGGCGCCGAACACGACTCCGGTCACCACGATCGAAGGAAGCGGTGCCATGTAGCGCTTGAGCGACCGAAGCAGCATGCCCCGGTAGTAGATCTCCTCGACGAGCGGCGCCCCCACGATCAGCAACACGGCGAGGAAGTAAAAGCCGGCGCCGTGGGCGTTGTTCGTCAACTCCCGGGCCGGTGCCTCGAGGTCTTTGGTTAGGTCCCGGCTCACCAACAGCTGGACGATGACGTAAATCACCGGCAACAGCACAAACTGGCAGGCAATACCTACCGCGACACCGCTGAAGTCGGACGGAAATTCGAAGCGCAGGCCGAGATCGGTGACAAGGCTTCCGGTTCCCCGGATCCGGCAGATGAGGATGGCGCCCGGCACCAGCCCGGCCCACAGGCCGAGCAGGCCAGCGCAGGTTTCGGCGTAAGACCCGCTGCCACCGATAGCTGTGCCTATCCCAAAGCCGATCGCAGCAGTGATCATGCTGAAAAAGAAGACGGCTGCGACGTCGAGCAGCCGGATGTCGGACCGCGGCTCGTCCTCGGGCACAGTCTCGGTGGTGGGATGAGGAACTGTCATACGCCGGCGCACCAGCGTACTGAGCAGGGCGTTAGCTATACCGGCAGGCGACGGAAGCTATACAGCCAGGCGACGGATGTTGCTTCCGCGCCGATCGTCGACGGCCCAACCCACGGGCGCCCGCACGTTCGCGGCGTGGGTCGGACAAAGGAACCATCCACCTTCGACGCCACGGTCGGACGGATCTAACCAGACAGTGCGGCTGGCGTAGTCATACGAGAGCGTGGCGTCTGCGGCAGCTCCGCAACCGGGCCGGGCGCAACGGGGAGTACGCGACATGTCAAAAGCGTAGGAAGACCTGGCGCGAATTACGCGGATGGTATTCACGACGCACCCCGCGGAAAGGAAGTGCCGCGCGCACCTCTACGATGACGGGGTGAGCATGCAGCCGCCATCGCCGCGGACGCCGAAACCAACCACGCCCGGTCGACCGCAACCGAACGCGCGCATTGCCGCGCTCGTTCTGGTAGCGCTCGTCGCGTTCGCGATCTTCTTGCCGGGCTGGCGTGATACCAGCAAGCCGCAAGCGAAGCTCACCTACAACCAAGTGATCTCCGAAGCCGAAGCCGGCCACGTCACCGAGGCCAAACTCAACAACGACACGGGCAAGATCACCGGCGCCGTCACTGTCGACGGTAAGGAACAGAAGTTCTCTGTTACCGGGCCCCGGCCCGTGCCCGACGAGGTCGAGGCGACGCTGCGCAAGAACGTCAAGCAGCTCGAGTTCACCAACGAGACGACGAGCCTGTTGTTGTCGTTCCTAC
>JACCXE010000160.1 GCA_013697265.1 Actinomycetota bacterium
GAGTGGCCCGCTCGGTGCCGCCAGCCGGGACTTGCGCAATGGTGGGGGAGCGGCCCACAGGCGTCCGACCGCACATATGGGCGCGCTCCCTGAAGGTCTTACGGCGTTGATCGACGTTTCGGACGGATTGGTCGCGGATTGCGCGCACATTGCGGACAGTTCGGGCATCCAAATGGCGCTGGAGGGCGTGCCGGTTGCCGATGGCGCCACCCTCGACGACGCCCTCCACGGCGGCGACGACTACGTCCTCGTGGCCTGCGCGGCGGGCGCCCTGCCGGGCTGGATCCCGATCGGGGCGTGCGTGGCGGGGGCAGGTGTCACGCTCGACGGCGTGGCGATAACGCCGCGAGGCTGGGAGCACTCGCTATGACGCTTCCCGTCGCCCTCTCGATCGCTGGTGTCGACTCGTCGGGTGGCGCAGGCGTCACCGCGGACCTGGCCACCTTCGGTGCCCTCGGCGTGTGGGGCACGTGTGCGATCACGGCGGTGACGGCCCAAAACAGCTTGGGCGTCGACACCATCGAATCGATGTCGGCCGACATCGTGGTCGCCCAGATCGGGGCGGTGTGTGGTGACATGGACGTTCGCGCCGTCAAAACCGGCATGCTCGGCTCGCCCGAGATGGTGCAGACCGTCGTCGACGCGCTGCCCTTCGGCATCCCGCTCGTCGTCGACCCGGTCATGGTCGCAACCACCGGTGCCCAATTGTTCTCGGCATCGAATCGGGCGACCGGCACCCAATTCGATGCCAAGAACGATTGGGCGCGGCTCCTGGCGCGGGCCACGATCGTCACGCCGAACGCCTACGAAGCCGAGGCGTTCACCGGGTTCGCGGTCACCGACGAAGACGCGATGGTGCGGGCCGCCCGGGCGCTGCTCGAACACGGCTGCGAATCGGTGCTCGTCAAAGGCGGCCACGTGGGCCAGCGCCTCGCCCGTGACTGCCTGATCCTTCAGGGTCAGGCCGGGCCGATCTGGCTGGAGTCGCCGCGGATCGACACGGCCGACACGCACGGCACGGGGTGCGTGCTGTCGGCCGCGATCGCGGCGCGCCTCGCGCTCGGCCACTCGATCGCCGACGCGTGTCAGCGGGCCAAAGACGTGGTGACCAATGCCATCCGAAACCGAGTGAGCCTCGGCAAGGGCGTGGGCGCGGTGAACCCGCGCGGTCGCCTGCGCTAGCTAGCCGGGGTGCGGAGCTTCATCGGGGGCTTGGTTACCTTCCCCGACTTGATGCAACCAGTGCAGACGTTGAGCCGCTGCGGCGAGCCGTTCACCAGGGCACGGATGCGCTGAATGTTCGGGTTCCAGCGGCGGTTCGTGCGCCGATGGGAGTGCGACACGGACTTACCGAAGTTCGGGTGCTTACCGCACACTTCACAAACAGCTGCCATGACGCGAAACCTCGACGGGAGAAAGACCTGCAGGGACGGCGGACCAGAGTAGCAGCGAGGTCGCACCCCTAGCCAGCCTGACCATTACGATCCCGGCCAATGCCGACC
Source organism: Actinomycetota bacterium (assembly GCA_013697265.1). Lineage (GTDB taxonomy): Bacteria > Actinomycetota > Acidimicrobiia > Acidimicrobiales > JACCXE01 > JACCXE01. The sequence continues at coordinate 1,503 of JACCXE010000160.1, forward strand.
CTCACGCGCCTCACGTCGACGGATCTCGTCGCGGTCATGCGCGGGTTCCGGGACGGCTTACGGGCCCATAAAGAACGCGTCAATCGCCTCAACGTGTACCCGGTGCCCGATGGCGACACCGGCACGAACATGTCGCTCACGCTGGATTCGGTGTGCAACGGGCTCGATGATGTCGACAACTCGGACATGGCCGCGGTGTGCAAGGCCGTTAGCCATGGCGCCCTCATGGGCGCCCGCGGCAACTCGGGGGTGATCTTGAGCCAGGTGCTGCGGGCCATCGCCGACGGTTGCAAGGCGGCGCCACCCGACGGCGCCGGGGCGCTCGAATTCGCCGGAGCGCTTACCAAGGCGGCCGAAGCGGCCTACGGGGCGGTGATGCGGCCGGTTGAGGGCACGATCCTCACCGTCACCCGCGAGGCAGGCGATGCGGCCAAAGAGGCGGCTGGCACCGGTGGCGACCTGCTGGCCACGATCGAGGCGGCGAAGACCGGCGGCGAAGAGTCGCTGGCCCGCACGCCCGAGCTGCTGCCCGTGCTCAAGCAGGCCGGGGTGGTGGACGCGGGCGGGGCCGGACTGCTCTTGCTGCTCGACGCCGCGCTCAGCGTGGTCGACGGCCGGCCGATGCCCGAAGCGCCCCCGGCCACCGACGAGCCCGCGTTCGACGCGTCCGAGTTGGCCGAGATGCACGGCGACGAACACAACGTCGGCGACCTTCGCTACGAGGTCATGTACTTCCTCGAAGCGGCCGACGAAACGATCCCCGCGTTCAAAGAAGTGTGGGCCGGCATCGGCGACTCGATAGTCGTAGTGGGCGGCGAAGGGATCTGGAACTGCCACATCCACACCGACGACACCGGCGCCGCCATCGAGGCCGCGCTCGACGCGGGCCGCCCGAAGATGATCCGCGTCACCGACCTGCTGGAACAGGTCGAAGAGGAAAGGTGGGTGCGCGAAGCCGAACCCGACGAGCAAGCCGACCAGACACCTGTTCCCACCGCCGTGGTCGCGATCGCCACCGGAGAGGGGATCCGCCGCATCTTCCGTAGCCTTGGCGTGCAGCAGATCGTGGCCGGCGGCCAGTCGATGAACCCGTCCACTGCGCAGATCCTCGAGGCGGTCGAAGCGGCACCGGCCGACGCGGTGATCGTGCTTCCGAACAACAAGAACATCATCGCGGTGGCCGAACAGGTGCAGGCGTTGACCGACAAAACGGTGCGCGTCGTGAAAACCATCGGCGTGGCCGAAGGGTTCGCGGCGCTGATGGAGTACGACCCCGAGGCCTCCGCCGACGAGAACGCGTCGAACATGACTGCATGCGCCGACCGGGTGGTGTCGGGCGAGATCACCCAGGCCGTGCGCGACAGCGAGGCCGACGCAGGCGTGATCAACGCCGGCGACTATCTCGGCATCTCCCGCGACGGCATCGTGGTTATTGCTGACTCGCTCGACGCCGCGTGCTCCGGGCTCATCGACAAGCTCGCGACCGACGACCACGAAATTGTCACCCTGATCGAGGGCGAAGGCGCGTCCGCGGCCAGCACCCGTCGCCTCACCGAGTGGATCACCGAGAACCGGCCCAAGGCCACCGTTGAAGTGCACCACGGCGGCCAGCCCCTCTACCCCTACCTACTCTCTATCGAGTGATGTCTTTTCCCGGGCGGGCACCCCGCAGGCCCTCGTTCGGCCTCCTCCGCAACGTGGGGCCCCTCGCTTCGCTCGCCCCACGGCGGCCGTGAGAACGCTCAACAGCCTTACTGAGCACACCGTCGGCGAACTGACCGATGTCGGTCCGAAAACGGTCGAGTCGTTTCGCGTTCTGGAGATCGAGACGATCCTGGACCTCCTCACGCACTACCCGCGTCGCTACATCGATCGCACCGAACAGAGGTCCATCCGCGACCTGAAAATCGGTGACGAAGCGATGGTGCTGGCCACCGTGAAGCGGGTGCAGTCGCGCCGGACGCGCAATGGGAAGTCGTTGGTGGAGATCGACGTGTTCGACGGTTCGAGCTACTTGTCGTGCACGTTCTTCAATCAGGGCTGGCGGGCGAAACAACTAGCGGTCGGAACTGAAGCGGTGTTCTTCGGCAAGCTCGATAGCTATCGGGGCAAGCGTCAGATGGCGAGCCCGGTAGTCGACCTTGTCGGCGACAAAACGGGGCGGGTCATTCCCGTGTATCCGCTCTCGGAAAAGGCCGGTCTGAGCACGTGGGACATCAGCAAGTTTATGCAGCAGGCCCTGCGGCGAGCGGGCGACTTCGCTGACCCGTTGCCCGAAGCAATGCGGGACGAACTCGACCTCGTCGGCCGCACCTGGGCGATGCACCACATTCACGCGCCCGAGTCGATGGGGGCGATGCGGGCGGCGCGCAAGCGCCTGGCCTTCGACGAACTGCTGCGATTGCAGGTGGTGCTGGTCGCCCGCAAGCGTCGTTACGAAGCCGAGGCCACCGGCATTCGCCACGTCATCGAGTCGGAGTTGGTCAACGAGTTCCATGCGTCCCTGCCCTTCCCGTTGACCCGCGCCCAGCAGCGGGTGATCGCCGAGATCAACGAGTTCCTCGCCGGTCCGCATCCGATGCACCTGCTGCTGCAAGGTGACGTGGGATCGGGCAAGACGGTGGTCGCGGTTACGGCGCTGCTTACTGCGGTAGCCGGTGGATACCAGGGCGCGTTGATGGCGCCGACCGAAGTTCTCGCCGAACAACACGCGCTCGGCGTGAAGGCACTTCTCGCCGATGTCACCGTGCCCTCCCAAGGCGGCACGTTGTTCGAAGATCGGCCCCTGCGCGTCGAGCTGCTGACCGGGCGGGCCACGGGCACCGAGCGCAAGAACATCGGTGCCGGCCTCGCCGACGGCGCCGTCGACATCGTGATCGGCACGCACGCGCTTATCACCGACGCCGTTGCGTTTCACAAGCTCGGCGTGGCGGTGATCGACGAACAGCACCGATTCGGTGTCGAGCAGCGCGCCGCGCTGCGGGGCAAGGGCGACGACCCCGACGTGCTCGTGATGACGGCTACGCCCATCCCGCGCACCGCGGCCATGACCGTCTACGGCGATCTCGACGTGGCGATCCTCGACGAGTTGCCGCCCGGGCGCACTCCGATCGTGACCACTTGGGCGCGAGGCGAACTCGAGGAACAAGCCGCGTGGAAGGCTGTGCTCGAAGAGGTGGCCCAGGGTCGTCAGGCCTACGTGGTGTGCCCGCTGATCGAGGGCTCGGACAAGATTCAGGCTGCGTCGGCCGTCGAAACCTACGAAGAACTTGAAGGCGGACACCTGCAAGGCCTGCGGCTCGGCCTGCTGCACGGCCAAGTGCCGGCCAAAGAGCGCGAAGCGGTTATGAACAAGTTCCGCGCCGGAGAAATCGACGTGCTCGTCGCGACCACGGTGATCGAGGTCGGCGTGGACGTACCGAACGCGACGGTGATCGTGATCGTCAACGCCGACCGCTTCGGCCTGGCCCAGTTGCACCAGTTACGCGGTCGCGTCGGGCGCGGCGCAATGGCGTCGCGTTGCTACCTGCTGGGAGACGTCGTGACGCCCGACGGCGAAGAACGCCTCGGCGCGATGGTGCGCACCACCGACGGTTTTGAGCTGGCCGAGGTCGATCTCGGTATTCGGGGTGAGGGCACGGTGATGGGCACCCGGCAGAAAGGGCGCAACGACTTGAAGCTGGCGTCGCTGCGCACCGACCTGGCGCTAGTTGTCGCGGCCCGGAAAGTGGCGTTCGAAATCGTCGACCCAGTTGAAGGGCTGGACGCGCACCCGATCCTTGAGGATGAGGTCCGCCTCCTCGTCGACGACGACGAGGCAGAATTCCTCTTCAAGAGCTAGCGCGACTAAACGGTTTTGATCGCGGCGGCAGCGTCTGCGAGCGCTGTCGCCGCCAGCTCCAGCATGGTTGTTTGGCCAAAGAAGGCGTGGAACACGCCTTCGACGTTCGTGTGGGTCACTTCCACACCTGCGTCTCGCAGCTTGTCGGCATAGGCAATGCCTTCGTCGCGCAGGGGGTCGTGGCTCGTAGTGAGGATCCACGCGGGGCACACGCCTGCGACGTCTGCGTACCAGGGCGACACGAACGGGTCGGTCCAGAGTGTCTCGTCGTGGCCCAGGTACGTGGCGCGGAACCACTGCATCGTTTCCTTGGTCAAAAAGTTGCCAGTGCCGTTTTCGTCCATGGACGGGAAGGTGCCGGCCCAGTCCGTCACCGGATAGATCAGCATTTGCAGCTGGAGGTCGGGCACGCCGGTGTCGCGGGCCCTAAGCGCGCACAGCGCGGCAAGGTTGCCGCCCGCCGAGTCGCCGCACACGATCAGCTTGTCGGGGCAACCGCCGAGATCCGCGGCGTGCTCACCCACCCAGCACAGCGCATCCCACGCATCGTCGATCGCGGCTGGGTGCGGATCCTCGGGAGCCACTCGGTAGTCGACGTTCACGACCACAGCGCCGCTGGTGTCGGCCAGCAACCGACACACGCCGTCGAATACCTCCATCGAGCCGAGCACCATGCCGCCGCCGTGGAAGAACACGACGATCGGCGCGTTGTCGTCCTCGGTGGGCTTGTACACCCGGGCAGGAATAGGCGGCCCCTCCTCGCGCAACATCAGCACGTCGCGCACCTCTGAGATCTCGGGGCCAGGCCCGTTGATGCCGTACCACCCCGCGTAGCCGGCCCGGGCGCCCGCCACCCGTTCGGTTTGGTCGGACGGCGGCTGCTCAGCGCTGCCTGCGTTGAACATGTCGATGATGGTTTGCGCCTGCGGGTGGTAACCGACTTCAGGCATGTATGGCTCCTCGGGTTTTCGTGGCCCGCAACGAGTTCAACCAGCGCTGGGCGTGACGGCGGTTGCGGAGTGTGATGCGTTCAATATGGTCAGCATGTGTGTCCAGCGCGGCGAACACTTCGGGACGGGTTTCACGGTGATATCGCCAGACCCACGACGCGTAGTGGCGATCAAGCCGGTTGCGGCAGCCCGGCGCCAGGTCGGCGCGCCGCCGGCCGCGCCGGGTGAGCAACCGCTTGAGCACGCCGCGCACAGCGAGCCAGCGCGAATAGTCGAGCAACACCACGCCGTCGGCGCGAGCCAGGCGGTAGTCGAGCGTGTCGGCGTGCGTGCCGTCGACAATCCACGCGTCACCGCCCAGCAGGTCGTCGATGCGGGCTCGCCAAACGTTGTCGTCAGGGCGAATCCAACCGGGACCCCAGAACTCCCGATCGAGGTGCACGAGCGGCAACCCCGTGACGCCGGCCAGCTCGCGCGACAGCACGCTTTTGCCCGCGCCGCCCGGCCCCAGCACCAACACTC
>JACCXE010000162.1 GCA_013697265.1 Actinomycetota bacterium
ACGCGCACCCGCAGCCGCTTGGTCATCGCGGCGTCGGGCTCGAGGGCCACGACCTCGGCGACGTGTCGATAAAAGGGCAGGTTGCGGCCGGTCCCGGCGCCGATTTCGAGCACCCGGCCCCGAGCCCGGGCAACGAGGCGTTGGCGTCGCTCGCCCAGGCCGGCGGCGTCGAGGTGGTCCATGCTCCGGTCGTACCAGGCAGCGAAAACGGGGTGGGCCACGCTCGCGACGCTACAAGCGGTGCCATAGAAATCGGTATTGGCGCCGAAGGCGCCGCCCGCAGGACGTAGTTGCCGACACGGCAACGCCTCATTACCGACGAGTAACGTGCGCGGCCATGACCATCAAGCGTGTCGGCATTGTCGGATCCGGAATCATGGGCTCGGGCGTCGCGGAAGTAGCCGCGAAGGCGGGCCACGAAGTGGTATTGCGAAGCCGTCGGCAAGAGACCGCCGACGCCATGCTCGCATCGCTCGAGAAGTCCCTGGCCAAGCAGGTCGACAAGGGCCGGCTGTCCGAGGAAGACCGTGACGCCACGCGCGGCCGGGTCACCGCGACCTCAGAGTTGACCGCATTGAAGGACTGCGACCTTGTGCTCGAGTCCATCGTCGAAGACCTCGAAGCGAAGAAGGAACTGTTCAACGAACTCGACCGGGTCGTGCAGGACTCGGCGATCCTCGCCACCAATACCTCGACACTTTCGGTCATCGACTTGGCCATGGAGACCGGACGACCCGACAAAGTCTGCGGCATCCACTTCTTCAACCCGGCGCCGGCCATGAAGCTCGTCGAGGTCGTTCGTCCGCTGACCGCGAGCGACGAGACGATCGCCGAAGCGCTGGCCTTCGCCGACGCGTGCGGCAAGGCACCGGTAACGGTGAAGGACGAAGCCGGTTTCATCGTGAACGCGCTGCTCTTCCCGTACCTCAACAACGCGGTGAAGATGCTCGAGCGCGGTGTGGCCACCGCCGCCGACATCGACGCGGCGATGCAGGGCGGCTGCAACTTCCCGATGGGCCCGCTGGCGCTGCTCGACCTTGTCGGTCTCGACACCAGCGTCGCGATTCTCGACGCCCTTTACGAGGAGTTCAAAGATCCGAACTACGCAACGGCGCCGACCCTACGCCGCATGCTCACGGCCCAGAAGTTGGGTCGCAAGAGCGGCGAAGGCTTCTACACGTACTAAGAGTCTTTTTATCCGGGCGGGCACCGCAGGCGGGCGCGGCACGCCATCCTCCAAAACGTCGACTGAACGGCGCAGGGTAGTTACGGGTTAAGGATTTGAATGAGCGGACGACGCCTCGGCGTTCGCTCGAGCGGCATCAGACTGCGACTGACCCTGGGCCTGCGCGTGCTCGGCGGACTGTTGGGCCGCCTCGACGGCGCGTTCAGCAGCCGCGCGCGCGTCGGCGATCTGCGCCTCTGCCCGCGTCTTGGCCGCGTCGACCAGTGCTCTGGCCTTGGCGACGGCGTCGGTGCCTGGCTTCGGTGCGGGCGGAGCTCCCTTGGCCACGACGGCTGGGACGGCTGGGACGGTAGGCAGCGCCGGCGCCGCTGCCGGATCGCCGATCACGACGGTGGACGAGCTTTCGCCTTCACCGACTACCACGTTGCCGCCGGTGTTCTGCACGCCTCCGTCGGCGGGCACCGCAACGGCGTCGCCGGTGACAATGGCGGGTGTTGGGGAATCAACCGCGGCGACGGGCGCGGCCGTAAAGGCCAGCACCCCAAACAAGCGAAGTAACAAGGACGGACCCATGTGACGACATGGTAACGAGAGTGCGACCATGTGTGCATGGCGGATCGCCCCTGGGTCATGCGCACCTATTCCGGACACTCAACGGCCAAGGCGTCGAACGAGCTGTACCGCGCGAATCTGGCCAAGGGCCAGACCGGTCTGTCGGTGGCCTTCGACCTGCCGACCCAGACCGGTTACGACCCCGACGCACCCCAAGCCGCCGGTGAAGTCGGCAAGGTCGGCGTGCCCGTGGTCCACATCGGCCACGTCGCCCAGCTATTCGACCAGATCCCGGTGGACGAACTCACCACGTCGATGACGATCAACGCCCCGGCGTCGTGGCTGTTGGCGCTGTACATCGCGAACGCCGAGAACCGCGGCATCGACCCGTCTGTCCTCGGTGGCACCACGCAGAACGACATCATCAAGGAATACCTGTCACGTGGCACCTACATCTTCCCGCCCGAGGCATCGCGGCGGCTCACCGTGGACACGATCGCCTACACGGTGAACAACGTGCCGCGCTGGAACCCGATCAACGTGTGCAGTTACCACCTGCAAGAGGCGGGGGCCACGCCCGTGCAGGAACTGGCCTTCACGATGGCGACCGCGGTCGGCGTGTTGGACGGCGTGCGCGACTCAGGCCAGGTAAGCGAAGCCGAACTGCCCAAGGTTGTCGAACGGATCTCCTTTTTCGTGAACGCCGGCATCCGTTTTGTCGAAGAGGTGTGCAAGATGCGCGCCTTCGGCATCATGTGGGACCGTATCTGCGCGGACCGATACGGCGTCACCGACCCGAAGGCTCGTCGCTTTCGTTACGCGGTGCAGGTCAACTCGCTGGGCCTCACCGAGGCCCAGCCCGAGAACAACGTGCAGCGCATCGTGCTCGAGATGCTCGGCGTCACGCTGTCGCGCGACGCCCGCACCCGCTCGTTGCAACTGCCGGCGTGGAACGAAGCGCTTGGTCTGCCCCGTCCCTGGGATCAGCAGTGGGCGCTGCGCATGCAGCAGGTGCTCGCGTTCGAGACCGACCTGCTCGAGTACGACGACATCTTCAACGGCTCGCACGTGATCGAAGCCCGCACCGCCGAGTTAGTCGACGCCGCATTTGCAGAGTTCGAGGAGATCCAAGCGCTCGGTGGCGCGTTCGAAGCGATCGAAGAGTTGAAGTCACGCCTGGTGCGCTCGCAGGCGGCGCGGGCGCGACGCATCGAAGTCGGCGAGCAAAAGGTCGTGGGCGTCAACTCCTTCCAAGAGACGGCCGTGTCACCGCTTGGTGGTGAGGGCGCGATTCTCAAGGTCGACGCCGCCGTAGAGGTCGCAGCCAAGGAAGAACTGAAGGACTGGCGCTCCGAGCGTGACAACAGCGCAGTGGAGGCGGCGCTAGCCGAACTCCGACGCGTCGCCGCGACGAACGAGAACGTGATGCCGGCGACGATCGCGTTGGCCCACGCGGGTGGTACCACCGGTGAATGGGCCGAAGCCCTTCGGTCCGTGTTCGGCGAGTACCGCGCCCCGACCGGCGTCAGCGGCGCCGTCGGAGGCCGGGGCGCCGAGATGGGCCCCACACTCGAAAAGATGGCGGCCCTGCAGGGCGGGCCGGCGCGCTTCCTCGTGGCCAAGCCCGGCCTCGACGGCCACTCGAACGGCGCCGAGCAGGTGGCGGTAGCAGCGCGCGACGCGGGGTTCGAAGTGATCTACCAAGGCATCCGTCTCACGCCGCAGCAGATCGCCGACGCCGCCCGCGACGAGGACGTCGACGTGATCGGCTTGTCGATTCTCTCCGGGGGTCATCTCGAACTGGTGCCCGAAGTGATCCGGCTGGTTCGGGCCGCGGGAGTGGACGCGCCCGTGATCGTCGGCGGCATCATCCCGGAAGAAGACGCCCGCAAGCTGATCGACGGCGGCGTCACCGCTGTTTACACGCCGAAGGACTACGCGCTAGCCGAGATGATGGGTGATGTGGTCGACATCGTGGCCGCCTACCGCGCCGGCAACGCCGCCTAGCCAGCCGGTTCCAATTCGAGGTGGTCCCCGATTCGTCGGGCCACTTCGTCAGCCGGCACGTCGGCGTTGTCGATCTGCAGGTCGTTAGCGTTGATAGGCGTGTACAGGTCGTGTCGGGCAAGCAGGTCGCGAAGAGTGTTGATCGCGCCAATCTTGTTCGTGGCCGCACGTGAGGGCGCAACCACACGCGACTCAAGCACGTCCGTCGGTGGGCCGAGCTGAACGAACGAGGTTTGTGCGCCCGATCGTGACGCCGTGTCGACCATCTCGGCTACGTAGGCCCGATCGGTCGGATGAGCAAATACGAGCGTCGAGACAACGCTGCGGCCAGCCTCGGCCGCCGACGCGATGAGCAGCATGCGGCTCTCTTTGAGTAGGCGGCTGAACTCAGCCGTCCCCGAACTCAAACAGCCGTAGCGCGAAGTCGAATGTGACGTGGTTGTCCAGAAGCGCGTAGCCGTACCGCTCGGATACCTCACGCGCGACCGTCAGCTTGCCGGCCGCCGGCGGGCCGTAGATCACAACATGCCGCGCGGAATTCATGGTCCATGTTCGCAACCCGCTTCGACGCGCGCTCTGATATTTACGCGGCCTAGCCTGCGTCGCCATGGCTGATCGCAGGGACAACATCATCAAGGTCGTCAACACGTTTCACCGCACGTTGGTGAACGTGTCCAGCGGCAAGCTCGGCGGCAAGATCGCCGGGATGCCGGCGGTGATCCTCACCACGACCGGTCGCAAGACGGGGGAGAAGCGTCAGTCGATGCTCACCGCGCCGATCATCGACGGTGACACGGTCGTGTTGATCGCCTCGTACGGCGGTGGCCCGAAGCATCCGCAGTGGTACCTGAACCTGCAGGCCGACCCGAACGTGCAGATCACCCGCGACGGCAAGACGAAAAACTACATGGCCCGCACCGCGTCACCCGCCGAGCGCGCCGAGATGTGGCCGAAGGTCACCGACGCGTACAAGGGCTACAGCAGCTACCAGGAAAAGACCGACCGCGAGATCCCCGTCGTCATCTTCGACCCCGCGTAACTCCGCCTCAGCAGACCTGGAAGCAGCGGTCCTTCATTTCGCCAAAGCTGTAGCCGGCGTACAAACCGCCGAACATTGCTCGAGTTCGGTCGGTCCAGTCGACTGCTTCGGCTGAGCTGATGCGGTGCATCACCTGGAGGATGCCGCCTTCGAAGACTCGGTACTCGGCCCACGCACCGGGAAAGTCCTTCGTCGCGCCGACCTCGACCCACGGGACGTTGCCGGTCGCCGGGACGTGCCGCACGCGGTTGCGGTGGGTGTGGCCCGCGAAGTAGCCGCGCAGGTTGGGACGACGCACGAACACGTCGATCAATTTCTCCGAGTCGTCGGGGTTGATGCCGAAGTAGCTCGGCTCACGGCTCTTGCTGACCGGGCTCCAGTTGTGGTGATGCCCGAACACGAGGACGGGTCGGTCGGTGGTGCGCGCCGCCAGTTCGTCGAGCCAGGCGGCGGTGTCGTCAGTGACCTGGCCGGGCGTGGCGCGCGGGATCACGGTGTCGATCACGGCCAGCGTGACACCGGGCAGCGCGACTTCGATCGGCCCGTCCGCCGCGAAGGTTTCGCCGTAGTACGCGTCGTGGTTGCCGCGGATGTGGAACAGTTTGTCGCCGAACGCAGCGCCGTAACACGCCAGGAACTGCTCGTACTCAGCTCGAATGCCCGTCGTCGTGAGGTCACCCTTGGCCACAACCGCGGCCGGGTCGATCGCTTTGATCTCGTCGACCGCCGCTCGATTCATCGTGTCGGGGTACGGCGCCTCGCCGGGGGCGGCTTCGAGGACGGGCCCGATGTTCGTGCCCTCCACCACACCGCAACGCGTCTCGCCGAAGTGCACGTCGTTGACCGTGGCGACGCGGCACAGCAGTTCGCCGGCGGGGCGGGGCAGCGTGCGACCGACGACATGGTCGAACTCGAAATCTGCGTCGGGCGCCAGGTCGTCGAGCCGGGTCACCTTGGGCCCGTCGAACACCACGGCAGTGCACTCCGACACGGTGGTGAGTTCCGGCGCCATCGCCGCGCACGCTATCCCGTACGCGTTCCGCGCCACCAGAGTGTCGTGATTTCCGCGTCCGAGCGGCGAATCAGGGCATTTTGGTGGCGCAGAACGCGAGGGTTAGAACGTCGGGCGCGAGCGGTTCGCGGCGGCGCGGCTGCCCCAACTGCGCCCGCTGAATCGCCAGGACGGCGACTCGTCGTCGTTGGTGCGGGCCCGGGGGTCGGCCACAACGGCGCGAGGCCACACGGCGTCGACGGCCGCGACGATCACGGCCATCACGTCGTCGGACGGCGGTTTGCTCGCCATTACAGCGGAACGTTGCCGTGCTTGCGCTTGGGCAACTCTTCCTTCTTGCTGCGCAACAACGCGAGCGCACGACACAACACGACGCGGGTTTCGGCTGGGTCGATCACGTCGTCGACGTAGCCGCGCTCGGCCGCGCCATACGGGTTCACGTAGTTCTCAGCGTATTCCTCGACCAGCTCGGCCTTGCGGGCGACGGGGTCGGCGGCGGCGGACAGTTCACGGCGGTACAGCAACTCGACGGCGCCCGATGGGCCCATCACCGCGAACTCAGCCGACGGCCACGCGTACGCAAGGTCGCAGCCGATCGACTTCGAATTCATCACGACGTAAGCGCCGCCGTAGGCCTTGCGGGTGACGATCTGGATACGGGGCACAGTCGACTCGCAATACGCGTACAGCAACTTGGCGCCGTGGCGAATGATGCCGCCGTACTCCTGCTCGGTACCGGGAAGGAAACCGGGCACGTCGACGAAGGTGACGAGCGGGATGTTGAACGCGTCGCACGTGCGCACGAACCGCGCCGCCTTCTCGGACGACTCGATGTCGAGCACGCCCGCCATCATCTGCGGCTGGTTGCCCACGATGCCGATCACGTTGCCGTCGAGGCGGGCGTATCCGCACACGATGTTCTTGGCCCAGTTTGCGTGGTACTCGAAGAATTCACCGTCGTCGACGACCGTCGACACGATCTTCTTCATGTCGTAGGGCTGGTTCGAGTTCGGCGGCAGGATGTCGACGAGTTCTGGGCACAACCGGTTCGGCGCGTCGCCGGGCGGGAAGAACGGCGGCTCTTCCAAGTTGTTCGTCGGCAGGAACGACAGCAGGTAGCGCACCTGATCGAGGCACGCCTTCTCGTCGGGCGTCACGAAGCACGCGACGCCCGACTTGGTGGCGTGGCTCATGGCGCCGCCGAGTTCTTCGAGCGTGACGTCTTCGCCGGTAACGGCCTTGACGACATCGGGCCCGGTTATGGCCATGTGCGATGTGCCGTTGACCATGAAAATGAAGTCGGTCATGGCCGGGCTGTACACCGCGCCGCCCGCGCACGGGCCCATGATCACCGAGATTTGCGGGATGACACCCGACGACTTCACGTTGCGGTGAAAGATTCCGCCGTACATCGCGAGCGACACGACGCCTTCTTGAATGCGGGCGCCGGCGCCGTCGTTGATGCCGATGAGTGGCACGCCGACCGATGCGGCCAGATCCATCACTTTGTGGATCTTCTCGGCAAACACTTCGCCGAGGGCACCGCCGAAGAGGGTGAAGTCTTGCGAGAACAGGCACACGCGGCGGCCGTCGATCGTGCCGAACCCGGTGATCACGCCGTCCGTGTAAGGCCGGGTGTTCTCGATGCCCATGCCGGTCGCGCGGTGACGGGCGAGCATGTCGAGCTCTTGAAACGAATCGGGATCAAGGAGATAGTCGACGCGTTCGCGCGCTGTCATCTTCCCCTTGCTGCGGTGACGTTCGAGCTGTCGCTCTTCAGCGGGGTTGCGCGCCGCTTCCTTTCGGGCCGCAAGATCGGCCAGGCGCTCCGACATGGGATGGTCCATGTCGTCAGACGTTAGAAGATGTAGCTGTGATTTCCGCAGGCGAAGGTCCAGTCGATCCAGGGAGTTGTCGGTGGGTACTGCCCGACCCACGCGAGGCTGACCACGTCGGCCTGGCCGGGGTGGGCGCCGACCTCGATCCGGCAACCCTCTTAGCCGCCTACCGACGGGGCCTGTTCCCGATGCCCATCGGCGACGGGGACGGCCTCGACATCGGCTGGTGGTCGCCCGATCCGCGGGGCGTGATCCCCCTCGACGGACTGATAGTCAGCCGGTCGCTTCACAAGGCTCGCAAGCATTTCGAGATCCGGGTGGACACGGCGTTCACCGAGGTCGTGCGGGCCTGTGCCGATCCTCGCCGCGACGGCGGGTGGATCAACGACGCCATCGCGGTCGCCTACGGCGACATGCACGCCCTCGGCTGGGCACACTCGGTCGAGGCGTGGTCCCTCGACACCGGCGAACTCGCGGGCGGTCTTTACGGCCTCGCAATCGGCGGCTTGTTCGCGGGCGAGTCGATGTTCCACTGGCGCACCGACGCGTCGAAGGTGGCGCTGTGCGCGCTCGTCGAAATGCTCGAAGCGGGCCGCGGACAGTTGCTTGACTGCCAATGGCAGACGCGCCACTTGGCCACACTGGGCTGCGTAAATCTCAAGCGTGAGACCTACCTGGAGCGTCTCGCCGACGTCGTCGCCGCGCCCCAACTCGTACTGGGTGCGAATTGATCCCAGCCTCAGGGAATCTTGATCCTGGGCCTAGCGTTTCTCAATCCCGCAAGCCCTCGGAGGACAGCGTGATGAGCCTCATCGGATTTCCCAATCCCGTAAACGAAGTGTCGGCTCGTCTGGTGGCCACCGGCGTCGTGTTGATGACGGCTGTGGCGATCGCGTTCGACGTCAAGTGGATCTTGCCGATCCTGTTCTACGGCTTCGTGGCTCGCGTGCTTACCGGGCCCAAGCTCAGCCCGCTCGGCCAGCTGGTGACCAAGGTCATCACCCCACGGCTGTCGTTCAAGGAGAAGCTCGTGGCCGGTCCACCGAAACGCTTCGCGCAGGCCATGGGCGTGGCGTTCTCGGGTGGCGCACTGGTGCTGCTTCTCACCGACCACTGGTTCGGCGCCCAGCTCGTGCTCGGGCTGCTCGTGTTAGCGGCGTCGCTCGAGGCGTTCCTCGGGCTGTGCCTGGGCTGCAAGGTCTTCGCGTTCCTCATGCGGTTGGGTGTGATTCCCGAAGAGGTGTGCGAAGCATGTAACACCGTGGGTCTGCGTTCGTTCCTCTAACCGGCGAGCCCAGCCGCTTTGGTGGCGACGTAGGCGCCGTCGAACTGCTTGCTGACGCCGGCGAAGTCCGGCGTAGGGCCGTTCCACAACAGATCGTCGACGCCGTTAAGCATCGTCGGGTCGATGCGAAGCGTCGCCAGTTCTTTGAACAGGCCAACAAGGTCGCGGTGTTCGGCCAAGGTCGCCGCGAGCGTGCCGCCGCCACGCACTGTGACCTCCCACTGACCGGGGGCGTCGGGGATGTCCTCTATGTGCTTGTAGTGCTTCAGCAGCGCGGCCGCCGTCTTGGCGCCGAAGCCGGGCAGGCCCGGGAACCCGTCGGCGCTGTCGCCGACCAGTGCAAGGAAGTCGGGGATCGACGCCGGGTCGACGCCGAACTTTTCGCGCACGGCGTCGGCGTTGATGACCTTGCCGGCGCGCCGGTCGACCTGCACGATTTTGGCGTCTTCGCGCACGCATTGCCCGAGGTCTTTGTCGGGCGTCCAAATCGCGACTTGATCGACGCGGTCGTCGTCGGCGGCGACCGCGGCCACCGTGGCCAACGCGTCGTCGGCTTCGAGGTCGACCATTGCGTACGTCGCCACGCCCATCGCCACCAACGCCTCTTCGAGCAACGGAAACACCGCGAGCAGTGCAGGGTCCATGCCCGCGCTGGTCTTGTAGCCGGTCCACATGCGGTTGCGGAAGCTCTCGATCACGTGGTCGGTCGCCACACCGATATGACTAGAGCCGCCCTCGATCGTCTGAAGGACGGTGGACAGCACCCCGCGCACCGCCGCGGTGCCGGTGCGGGTGTTCTCGTCGCGCTGGCCGTAGAAGTGCCTGAACAGCTCGTAGGTGCCGTCGATCAGGTCGACCCTCATGTGAGCAACGCCACGATCGCGTCCGCGGTGCGCAGGGGTTCCTCGAGCATCGGGAAGTGACCGACGTCTTCGAGCGTGATGCAGCGCGCATCGTCACGAGCGGCCAGCAGCTTGGCGGTCATCGGATACACCGCGACGGGGTCGAGCGCGCCCCACAAAATGCCTAACGGGGACGGGTGCGTTTCGATCGCGCCGGTGAAGCGTGCTTCTTCGGCCCGACGGTCTTCGATGTAGCGGATCGTGCGCGCCAGCAGGCGGTTGCCGTCGTTGTGGGCCATAAACAACCACAGGGCTTCGAGGTCGTCTTCGTTGGGCTGGTGGTCAGGCGAGCAGATCGCGGCAAGCGAGCTACGAAAGGCCGAGCCGTCGCCGCCCGACTCGGCCGGCAACAGCTCGTCCTCGCAGGCAAGCAGGAACTCCTGGCCACCGGTGAGCTGCGCCATGTCGATGTAAATCGAGCCGTTGGTCAGCACCCGCTCGCTTACCCCGAACGGGAGCGCGCCTTCGAGGTCGCGCGCGAGCAACTCGCCGCCGACCGTATCGCCCATGTCGTGGGTGACTAAGGCAACGCTGGTGAGACCGGCCTCGGCTGCGACCGCTTCAACGGCGTCGGCATAGAGCCGGATCGAGTAGCGCGTATCGGGCTTGACCGACAGGCCGAATCCGGGCAAGTCCATCAACACCACGCGGCGGCGCGCACTCAACGTGGGCAGGCACGCCGACCAGTCATACGAGCACGACGGATAACCGTGGATGATCAGGATCGGGTCGAGGCCCGCGTCGGCAGCGGCGGGTACGTCGACGTAGAAAAGACGACCGATCGGCGCATCGACGTACTTGCCCCGCGCCTCCCACTCGTTCACCACGGTCATATCGAATCCCACAACATCTGATCGCCGGCTTCACCGAACAGCGCGTTGGCCGGCGACCGCTTGTCGATGTGACCGATGAGGCCGGTGTAAATGCCGTAACCAACAAGCTCCTGGAGCCGCGGCGCGAACGTCTTCACTAGCGACGGCGGCAGGCCGAGCTGTTGGTTCTCTTGTTGACGGATGTAGCCGGCGCAGTAGTTCATCGCGATGCCGATGCGGCGTTCGTCTGTTTGATTGGCGCCGCCGCCGTGCCACATCGAGCCGTGCCACACGAGCACCGACCCCTTGGCCATCTCGGCCGGTAGCGACTCGTACGGGCGGTCGTAGCGCGGGCTGTGGTCGAAGAGATGGGTGCCGGGCATGAGCCGCGTAGCGCCGTTCGCTTCGGTGAAGTCGGTGATCGCCCACATCGAGTTGCACACTGTCGGCGGGTGCGGTTTGGGAATCGGAATCAACTGGTCGTCGGCGTGAATCGGCTGCGCTGTTTCGCCCGAGCCAATGTTGATCGACGACAACGACGAAATGAGACAGCCGGGGTCGAGCACTTTGTCGATGATCGGCAGCACATTGGGATGCACCGGGATCTGTTCCCAAACCTTCCCGTACTTCAACAGGTTGTAGACGCGCAGCGTGTTGGCGCCTTCGAAGCTGTTGGCCGCGGGCTGGGTGTTGAGCTCGCGTTCGAGGCGGGCCAAGTCGTCGGCGATCGCGTCTACAACGTCGAGGTCGATCGCGTCTTCCACGATCGTGTAGCCGTCTTCGGCCACGCGCTTGGCGTGCTCCGAGACGGTGGCCGCATCAAGTGTCGCTGTCATCAGCGCGCACCGTAGCGAACGATGGCGTCGTCGGTCGCGGTGATCACCGAGTTGTCCACCGACACCACGATCGCAGTGCGGCACCGCAGGCCCTCGATCGGCGCGCGGCGCCGGGCGACGTCGTCGAGGCCGATGTGGAGTCGGTAGACGGTGCCGTAGTTACGGCTGCACACGAGCACCTCGTTCTTGAGCACGGCGACGTCCGAGGGGTCGGTGCGGGCCGGTAGCGCCGACGCGAACCGACGCCGCTTCGCCTTGTCGTTCTCGCGGCCCCGCCCCACCAGTTCCTTGGCGCTGCCGGGCGCATCGTCGGCGACCCAGAGACGCTTGCCCCGCCCCGGTGCGATCTTGGGCGAGTGCCATCCGCCGGAGACGACCCGGCCCTGTCCGTCCACGATGCGATCGCCGGCGCCGACCAGCAGGCCGCCGTCGTTGTCGAACGCGATGTCGACCGAATCGGTGGATGCCACTTGCACGACGCTCGTGGCGGCGCCGTCCTGCCACGCTGCGACGGTGACCCCATCGACGTCGCGGTACGCCGCATGCAGCACGCCAACAGGACTAAATGCGATCGAGTCGAGACGAGTGGTCGGAAAGTGCGCCACCAGTTCCGGCGACCGAACCCCCAGGGAGTACACGTCGCCCCCGGCGAGCGCGTAGTGCACCGCCCCGTTTGGCCCGATGGCCAGCCCGACGACGCCGCTCACCGGCGCGATCGTCTCGCCCGCCAGGAGCTTGGGCAGGTAGCGGTCGGTCACGTTGCACGCCGACATTGCGATTGCGGTCACCACGACCGCGGCCGCCGCTCGCCTCACGCGAGCAACTGGGCGATCGTGTCTTCGCCGTCGGGCCACATGCCCGCGGCGGGCAGCCGCTTCACGAGTTCGGCCCACCCCGGCTCGATTTTCGCCGCGGTCGACAACATTTTTCGGGCTTCGTCGATGTTGCCGCTCATGGCCGTGCCGACCATCAGCCAAAACCGCAGCTCGAAGTTGTCGGCCAAAACGGCTTGGTCACCGCCCTCGCGGTAGGCCTTGTGCATCGCCACGAGCCGGCGCATCTCCCCCAGCGGGTCCCCATGGTCTTCGACCCGCAAGTCGAGCAGGCGGCGCCACGGCTCGCCCTCGTCGGGCACAATCAGCATGGCCACCGACTGCTTGCCCCGCACGTCGCCACCGGCCGCCTCGGCCGCGTCGAGCGCCGCGAGAAGACGGTCGGCCAACGGCTCGTCGGCCGCAGCGGAGAGCGCTTCGGCCATCGCCTCGGGTACGCCCTCGTTACGCATCATGTTCGCCTCGACGATCCACCCGTCGCCCACGATGTGACTGGCGTACGCGATGCAGCGTTCGCCGGTGTGCGCCGCCGCGTTGCCTTTCCCGTCGACGATCGCGACCTGGCGCTGCAAACCGTCGTCGTCTGCGGCGACCAGTGTGGCGAGTGCAGCCGACGCCGACTCGCCGGCCGCAAGCAACTCGAGCGCCTTCGGCCCGTAAGAGATCTCGGCCATGGCCTGCGTGGCGACAGCGCCAACACCGGGTTGGGCCCACGGCACGACAGAACCCACGGAGAAGAAGTGTGATTGCACGGCAACGCCGAATTGACCGGTGGCCGCGTCCCGCACGACGAGCGAATACGTCATGCCCTCAAATTAGGGCTGGGGCGTGACCACCGTGGTCGTGGTTTCGCTCGACTCTGCGTTGCTGGGGGAAATCTGCGGGAACAGCACTGCGGGCGGCGGTACGGGTTCGGCGCCGCGCACTTCTCCCGTCTGGGAATCCGTTAACGGTTTGGTCTGCGCACGGGGGAAGACGTTGTAGACGGCCGAGCCGTTGACGTCACGGGCGTAGGTCGTCTGGGCCGGCTCGCCGCTCGCAGTGACCGCCGCTTGGTCGGGACACAGGTTGTCGATGGGCCGCCCGGCCTGGTCGACGAGGAACACCTGCGGGATGAGGTGACCGGCCGAGTCATACGCGTAGAGGTTGCCGATGGGCCGCCCCGCCGAGTCGCGTAGGCAGGGGTCTTGTTGTACCGCCTGCTGACCCGAATCGAAGTAGATGGTGCGGGCTTGTGACGCGTCGCGGACAGCGAAAAGCGCGAACACTGCGAGCACGACTTCAGCCGCGACGCGCAGCTGCCGCACCCGTTTCGCCTGCTCCGGCGGACGCCGCTCGGCGAGTGCGAACGAACCGACTCCCGCCGCGCCGAGCAGGAGCAGGCCGAGCAGCCGGCTGTTACCCACCCGGGGGACAAGATCGGTGTATCCGCCGGCCACGTGAAGCACGAGCAGGGCGGCGAGTACGCCGCGGGCGAACGCCCACGCCGGCTCGAACTTCGGCCACATCCGTTTGAGCTCATCTAACGGTAGCCACTGAGGGATCGAAATCGCAGGTGCCAGCCCGGCCAGCGGGCCTGACCCCGACGCGTCGACTGGCTTGTATCCAGCAGACGAACGCAGCTCGTCGCCGAACTGTTCGGGACTGCCGAGGCGCGCGCTCAGGTTCTCCGCACCGTGCTCGGCCGCCACTTCGCGCACATGTGCCATCACGTCGTCGAGCAGCTCGCCCCGTTCCTCCTCGGCGATGTCGCTCAACCGATCGCGCACTTCGTTGATGTACGCCTCGACCGGATCGACTGCGTGGGTCGTGCTCATTTCGAGACCTCCTCGGTCTCGCGCACGAGACCTTCCATTGCGGCCGCGAAGCGACGCCAGGTGGCGGCCTCACGCTCGAACCGTTCACGGCCGGACTTCGTGAGGCCGTAGTACTTGCGGTGCGGACCTTCCTCGGACGCTACGACGTAGCTCGTCAAGGCACCCGACCCGTACAAGCGGCGCAACGTTCCGTACACCGA
>JACCXE010000174.1 GCA_013697265.1 Actinomycetota bacterium
CGATCGCGCGGGCGATCTTGCGCGACCCCGCGATCCTCGTGCTCGACGAAGCAACCTCGGCGGTCGACAACGAAACCGAGGCCGCCATTCAACGCTCGTTGGCCCGCGTGTCCGAGGGGCGCACGACCATCGTGATCGCGCACCGCCTGTCCACCGTGCGCCACGCCCACAAGATCCACGTGCTCGAAGCGGGCCGCGTCATCGAGACCGGCACCCACGAAGAACTCGTTGACCACGGTGGCCTCTACGCCGCGCTGTGGCGGGTGCAAACGGGCGAGGCCGCGCTCACCGACTAGCGAGGAATATGGTCGCGACATGTACGACGCGATCATCGTTGGGGCGCGCGTGGCGGGGTCGCCCGCCGCGATGTTGTTGGCTCGTAGGGGCCATCGGGTTCTCGTGCTCGAGCGGGCTACGTTCCCGAGCGACACGTTCTCGACCCACTTCATCACTGCGCCCGGCACCGCCCTGTTGCAGCGCTGGGGTGCTCTCGAGCAGTTGGAGAAGCGGGGCGTGCCGATCTTTGATCACGTGCTGTTGAACGTGGCCGGCAACGTCATTAACACCCGCGAAGTCTTTGGCCCGACGCAGGTCTGTTCGCCCCGCCGCACCGACCTCGACGTCACGCTGCGCGACATGGCCGCCGAGGCCGGCGCCGAGGTGCGGATGGGTTCGTCGGTCACCGAAGTCCTGTTCGACGACGCAGGACGGGCGACGGGCGTGCGGGTGCGCGACGCGGACGGCAACGTGACCGAAGAATCGGCGTCGGTCGTGGTTGGCGCCGACGGCCGCAGCGGCATCGTCGGCCGCAGCGTCAACCCCGAACCCCGCGACGAACACGAGATTCGGGGCTCCGGCCTCTACGCCTACTTCGACGGCTTCGATTACGTCACCGAGTCAGCCGGCATGCTCGACGGCGCGTTCGTGTTTGCCTTTCCGACCGGACCGCGGTCGGCGTGTATCGGCACCGAGATCGATCGGAGCCACGACGACGCGGTGCACGCCGATCCCGCGGCCGTGTTCTACGAACGGATCGCGGCCGACCCGGACTTGGAGCGGCGAGTGCGCGCCGCCACGCGGAATGGTCGCTGGCACTCCGGCGACCTGCAGGCCGGTTGGTTCCGTCACGCGTCGGGCCAAGGGTGGGCCCTCGTGGGTGACGCGGTGTGCCTAAAGGACCCGCTGCTGGGTCACGGCATCACCGACTCGTTCGTCGGCGCCGAACTGCTCGCCGCGGCGATCGACGAAGGCTTGTCGTCGGGCAACCTCGACGCCGCGCTGGCCAGGTACGACGAGGCGCTGTGGCGTCACCTTCGGCCGATCTACGAAGCGAGCCGCGACGCAGCCCTGAGTTTCGACAAGTCCGGTGACGACCTCTTCGCCGCCTTCATGCCTGCGCAAATGCTCATCCAAGAGGAACTGGCAATGGTCCAAGCGGGCGGCCCGACGCTCTAACCGGTGCCCGCCCGGGAACCTCACGGCCGCCGTGGGGCGAGCGGAGCGAGGGGCCCCACGTTGCGGAGGAGGGCGGGCCTGCGGGGTGCCCGCCCGGGGAAAAAAAACTGCGTGATGGCCGCTCCACAACGGGGGGGGATCCTGTGGAGCGACCATCACGACGTGTCGTCGCCATAGATACTGCCCGGCCCGTGTTTCGCCGCCGTTTCGTTTAGGGGACGGGTCGGTCACCATTTCCGACAAGATGACGCCGTGTCCGTGGCCGCAACGCCGCCGCCGATCATGACGGCGCTAGAACTCGACGACTTCTTGTCTAAGGCGTTCTTCAACCAGCGCACCTATCGCGTCAGCGAAGTGAATGACCGCGGCGTGGTGCTCGTGATTCCGATCGGCCCGGAACACGAACGGCCCGGCGGCTCGGTGTCGGGGCCCACGATGATGGGCCTGGCCGACGCCGCGGCGTGGATCGCCACGTTGTCGCGCATCGGCCCGGTGGCCCTTGCCGTGACGTCAAACCTCAACATCTCGTTCCTGCGTAAGCCGTCGCTCGGCCACGACCTCTACGCCGAAGCCGACTTGCTCAAGCTGGGCAAGCGCTTGTCGGTGTGCGAGGTGCGGGTGATGTCCAACGACGACCTCGTCGCCCTTGCCACCGTGACGTACTCAATCCCCGCCTGAACCCGGTTACGCCAGCGTCGAGCGGTACCAGGCCCGCCACGTTCGAGCGAAATCGCGTTGGTAGGTGTCGTAGGACTGGCGCAGCGCGGAACCCGGCCAGTCCGCCGGTAGCAACTGCTTCGGCAGTAGCGGGTCGAGCGTGAGGTGACGGGTGGTCGCGGCCGCGATCACGAACGTCTCACCCAGCGCCTCGGCGTCGCGGTCGCGCAACCAACCGTGGGTCGCCGCCAGCCCGCCGAGCAGTTCGTGCGCGGTGGCTGCCCACTCGTGCACCGCGAACAGCGCGGCCACGTCGAGGTCGCCCGCCTCGTCGGGGCGGCCCACGAAGAATGCGCACTGCTCGGCCACCGGGGCCGGCACGGCGGCCGCGGGCAGGTTGTCTGGGCGCAACCATACGCCCGAGCGCAAC
>JACCXE010000179.1 GCA_013697265.1 Actinomycetota bacterium
TCTTTGCGCAGCGAGCCGTGCGTCGGTGGTGGTTGTATTCGCCCCGCACGCCGCTTCGACATCCACCGACATCACCAGCGCAACATCCCCCAGCGGTGGACTCAGGGCTTTCTGATCTCCGGACACACCCTTTCCGATGTCCTGAACTCCGACACTACCGAGGGCGCAAGTGTGATGTCTTAGGACATCGGCTACGAACTGCTCACCGAGCGACGAACCGACACGATCGTGTTGATCCGCGCATCGACGGCTCGCAGGACGGTTTTGCGGTTCTCGGCCTCGACCTCAAAGCGCCGCAGCTCGTGCAGCTCATCGAGGTTTAGCGTTTCGGCCAGCGCCACCGTTCGCTTGGCGTCGAGGCCCTCGAAGGTGTTGGTGAACGACGGTGTGGGCCGGCGACTGCCGTTCGATGACGGCGCAGTTCCGCCGGTGTAGGCGGCCGGGTAGCCGGGTGTAAGTACCGCGCCGTCCGGCCCGATTTGCATCCGGCCCTCGGCTATCGCCTTGTTCCGGTAGTAAACGAACGACGCGTACAGCAACCCCCCGGCGGTGAGCGTGGCGAGCGCGCTGAGCACAAGGTACGACACGCCCGACTTCACGATCCCCACGATGACGAGAACGAAGGCGAGGACGAGCAGTCCGACGCTGCTGATGATCATCGACGTTCCCCTCTCACACGCAAATTTTCTGTTTACCGAAAACCCAGCGCTTTTGTTGCGCGTCAAGGATGACGTTGTAGCCGCAGGTGGTCGGGATTCGCGGCACGGTGTCGCGCCACTGCACGGTGTTGCCGAATCCGGTCTCGAACGGACCGAACTTCTTCGCCGCGGCGATCACGTTCTTACGCGACAGGTTGTGCAGGATCCCGCCCTGCTTCATAAGCTCGTACTGCAGCAGACCGGCGTGGTAGTAGTTGATCGCGATGAACCCGGTGACGTCGCGACCGGGCGCGTACTTGGCCATGTTCGTCAGGTACGCCTTGGCGTTCGGGTGCGGGTTCTCGCGCGGATCGAGGAATGGCGTTCCCGCCGAGAACATGCCGTAGCAAAGCTCCTGGCACTGATCGACCTCGAACTGGAGGTTTGAACCGCCGCCCCAATTCTGCACCGTTGCGAGCGTGCCCTCGCCAGGCCGTGCGCCGGCCTCGTTTACACACGCCAGCATCGTCCCCGCGGCCACCGGCAGCATGATGAAGTCGGGCTGGCTGCGGATGGCGCTGAGCATGTGGCCTTTGCAGGTGCTGTCGGTCGACGACAGGTCGCTCGAGTAGAAGCTGAGTTCGAGGTTGTGTTTTTTGGCTGCCGCACTCCAGCCCTTGTCGATCGGCTCCGGGTTCACGCCCGGGAGGATCTCCTGGATGACCGCAACCTTCTTAATTCTCGGATACGCCGCCTTGGCGATCGCCATGCGCAGGTCGGCGCGCACCTCGTAGGGAGCAGCGGTGGGAAAAATCATGTCGTTGAGGTACGACGCCGGCGACAGACCGATGTCGCCGATCATCGGTACCTTCTTGGAGTCGAGGTAGTCGCCGACCGCCTCGGGCGAGGTGACCCCGCCGATGAGCAGGACCTTGTCGACCTCGACGAGGCGCTGCACGAACTGCAGGGTCTTGTTCGGGTCGATGCCGTCGTCGTAGAAAACGAGCTTGGCCGGGCGCACCTTCTCCTTCGGTGCGATCGTCGTGCGGAAGTACTCGATCCAAGCTTGGCCGCCGCGCACGCCCTGGTCGCCGTAGATCGCAAGCGGACCCGACAACACGGTCGTGCCGCCGACGAGCCAGTGATCGCAGTACACGCCCTCGTTCGGGTTGTAGTCCGCGCACTGCCCGCCGCTACCGGCACCGCCGGCACCGCCGGTACCGCCAGCCGGAGTTGCGGCGCCAAACTTGGTGGGCCCGGCTCCTGGTGCGGCTGCGGTGTCGCCGTCTAAGCCGGGCGTCGCGTCGCTGTCGGTGGGTGCGCCGGACGCGGTGGTGTCACCGGGGACGAACGCAGTGTCCGAGTTGCCCGCCTGCTGTTTGCCAGCGACCAGTTGCGCGTCGCGATTGTCGGCGCGCACGACGGCCAACGCCGACAGACCCACGACGAGCATGATGATCCCGGCGATGCCGCACACCGTCTGCACGGTGCGTCGGGTGGATTCGCTCATGAACTGGTCTCCTTTAGGGTTTACGCCCGGCGGCGAGGAACACCGAGCGCAACAGGTCGTCGCGGGCAAGGAGGTCCGACGAGGTGCCGTCGAACCGGATCTGGCCCTTCTCCAAAAAGTATGCGTGATCGGTCACGGTCAGCGCGAGGTTTGCCGACTGCTCGACGAGAATCATCGACACACCCTCGGCGTTGATGCGCTTCACCATCCGCACGAGATCCTGCACCACCAGCGGTGCGAGGCCGAGCGACAGCTCGTCGA
>JACCXE010000299.1 GCA_013697265.1 Actinomycetota bacterium
AACGATCGGCCGGGCCGCGAACGGCAAGGTCGACTACAAGCGCCTAACCGCCGAAGCAGAATCCCGCGTCGGTTAGCCATTTCCCGGGCGGGCACCCCGCAGGCCCGCCCTCCTCCGCAACATGGGGGCGTCCTTGCCGTCGCCGTCGACGTCGCCTGCGGCCACGTACACGCCACACTTGAACCCGGGGTAGGCATTGATGTTCGCGATCTCGCCGTTACCGTTGCCCTTGAAGACGCGGATGCCCGGCTCGATGCCCGGGCCGGGCGCGACGATCAGCTCGTCGTGGCCGTCATTGTCGAGGTCGCCACGGGCCACGCGAACACCGGGCCCGTCGCCGTAGGGGAAGAAGCCTCCGGAGGTTGGGGCGCACCGTTGGCGTCGAACTCGCGCACGTGGGATCCGGCCCCGCACCCGCACCGGTGGTGATGAACTGCGGTTGCAGCGGCTCGGCGGCGACGTTCTTGATCGTGCCGACCGCCAGAACCGGCTCGTTGAATTGACTAGGCGTGTCTTTCTCGGTGGCGGCCTGGAATCCGAACGTCTCGTCGCCTCTCACGCCAACCTCTAGTTTTTCAGGCATGGACGTCGACGCATTCGCCGCCGCCGCTCGCTCGTGGCTGGCCGATCAGAAGGCGGCCAGCGCGCTGCCGACAGACTGGGGCGCGATTCTGCCTGGCCCCATCACCGACCTGGGACGGGAATGGCAGCGCCGCCTCTACGACGCGGGGTTTGCCGGCATCGACTGGCCCGAGGAATACGGCGGCCGTGGCCTCACCCCCGAACACACGATGGCCTGGGGTGAAGCTGCAGCAGAGGTGGAGGCTCCGGCGGTGCTCAACATGGTCGGGCTCGTGCTCACCGCGGGCGCGTTGCTGACTTTTGGCACCCACGAGCAGAAATCGACGCACCTTCCGTTGACCGTGACCGGCGAGCGGGTGTGGTGCCAGATGTTCTCCGAGCCCGACGCCGGCAGCGACCTGGCCTCGCTCACGACCAAGGCTGAACGCGATGGCGAAACGTGGCGGGTGAATGGCCGCAAGGTGTGGACGTCGGCGGGCAACGCGGCGGACTGGGGGATCTTGATGGCGCGCACGAAATCGTTGTCGGCGGCGCCCAAACACGAGGGGATCTCGTTCTTTCTCGTCGACATGCTCACGCCCGGCCTGCAAACGCGGCCCTTGCGCCAGATGACGGGATCAGCCGAGTTCGACGAAGTCACCCTCGACGAAGTCGAGTTGCCGGCCGACGCGCTGCTCGGCCCCGAACACGGCGGGTGGGGGGTGGCTATGGGCGCGCTCACCCGTGAACGAGGGTTTATCGGCGCCGGAGCCAAGGCTCTTCAAAGTCACTTAGAAGCATTGTTAGCCCATCAAAGTAGATCGAGAGTTGAGACTGACCGGCGGGTCGCCGCCTACGCCACGGGCCGGACGCTCGCGCTGCTCTCTCAACGCCAGGGCCCGACGGCCTCGGTGGCCTCGAGCCTGGCCAAGCTCGGGTTGGCCGAACTCGCCATGGAACTGGCCGCGGTGCGGGCCACGTCGGCCGCCGACATGCTGCGATCGCCGGCGAGCGACGCCGTGGTGGGCGCCCCAGGCGCCCGCTTGGGCGGCGGCACCTCAGAAGTACAGCGCAACATCATCGGCGAACGCCTGCTCGGCCTGCCCCGCGAGCCGAAGTAACAGCCCGAATAGACGCCTTTTCCCGAGTTCTTGTAACCGTTAGCGGCAAAGACCGCCGCTAACGGTTACAAGAATGTCGATGCTTGGATGTTCGGCGACTTTGTGAAAGAATTCACGAGGGGGTTCGCCGCAGCACAATGCCGACCGGAGGTCGCCATGACCAACGAACCGCAACTCCAGGTGCCGCTCGACGGCCTCTTTCTCAGCCCCACCCCGCCGTGGGGCGCATCCGTGCTCGTGCTCCGCGAGCGCACCGATGTCCTGCTCCTGCGGCGCGACGGCCAGTGGAGTCCGCCCGCGGTAACTCGATTGCCGGACGAGCCGGCGGCTGCGTGCGCGGCCCGCGCCCTCGAAGAGATCGCCGGCCTGACGCTGGCGCTGTGGCCCGTCGCCGAAGCCGATCCGGCTTGGGCGGTGTTCGTCGCGACGGCCAACGACTCCCCGCTCGTGCGTCCCGGCAACGGCTACGACCGTCATGAGTGGGTGCCGATCGACGCGGCCCGCGACCGCTGCACCGACCTCGTGTCAACCACGCTCGGTCTCGTCGCGTAAACATCTGCGCTGTGCGAACACGTCTTGTCCAAGTAGCCGTGGGCGCCGCCGCCGGGTACGCCACCTACAAGTTGCTGGCCCGACGGCCCAAGCCGCCGTCGACCGCCGGCGTTTCGCACACATCGGCGTTGGCCCGCAACGTGGCCGTGGCCAAGACCGGGGCGCGCATCGGCGCGAACTACGCGGCTCATCAGGCGAAGCGCGCGACGGCGTCGCCCGAGAGGCAGGCCGAACTCGACGCCGCGTTCGAGATGAAAACGGCCGAACAAGTCGTGAACGTGCTCGGCGGTATGAAGGGCGCGCTCATGAAGATCGGCCAGATGGCGAGCTTCCTCGACGACGGCCTGCCCGAGCCGATGCGCGAGGCGCTGGCCACATTGCAAGCCGACGCGCCGCCGATGAGCCCCGAGTTGGCCGCGCAGGTTGTCGCCGACGAACTCGGCGCGCCGCCTGACGTGATCTTCGCCGAGTGGAACCCACGGCCTCTCTCCGCTGCGTCCATCGGCCAGGTTCACCGCGCCGTGACCCAGGATGGTCGACAGGTCGCGGTAAAGGTCCAATACCCCGGCGTCGACAAAGCGATCATGGCCGACCTCGACAACTCACAGTTGCTCTTCACCGTGCTCGGGATGGTTTTTCCGGGCATGGACCCCCAGCCCATCGTCGACGAGATCCGTGAGCGCCTTGGTGAAGAAGTGGACTACCGCATCGAGGCGCAAAACCAAGCCGACTTTCACCGCTGGTACGCGACGCACCCCTTCATCCACGTGCCCGCGGTAATCGCCGAGCACTCATCACAACGCGTGCTCACGTCGGAGTTCGCGGACGGAGTGCGCTTTGCTGAGGTCGACGCAGCATGGTCGGCGGAGCAGAAGAACCTGGCGGCCGAAGCGATCTACCGCTTCGTGTTCCGCAGCTTCTACCAATTCCACGCGTTCAACGGCGACCCCCACCCTGGGAATTACTTGTTCCGTCCCGACGGACGCGTGACGTTCCTCGATTTCGGATTGGTTAAGCGCTTCAGCCCGACCGACATCGACGAGGCCGCAAGCATGATCAAGGCACTGGTGATCGACGACGACGTCGTGGCCTATCGCCGCACCATCGAAAAGCTCGGCATTTTGCCGGCCGGCTCGCCGGTAACCGATCAAGAAGTCGAGGACTACTTCGGCTACTTCTACAAACTGGTGCGCCAATCCGGCGTGCACCCGGTGACCCACGAGTACGCAGCGGCGATGGTGACGCAGTTCTTCGACGTGACGAGCAGCGTGTCGCGCGTGCCGAAGTTCGCGAACCTCACGCGGGAATGGGTGATCTTGCAGCGGATCAATCTCGGGCTTTATGCGATCCTCGCCCGCCTCGAAGCTAACCTTGACTGGCTCGGCATCTCAAAGCAGCTGTGGAACTTCACCGACGTCGAACCAGTGACGGAGCTTGGCCGACAAGAAGCGGAGTGGTTGGCCACAATTACCTCGTGAGCGACCCGGTCATCATCACGAGCCCCGACAAGGTCATGTTCAACGACCGCGGCGAAACCAAGGCCGACCTCGCCGCGTACTACGGCGCAGTTGAGGCGCCGCTGCTCGCGACCATGGGCGGCCGGCCGGTGCTGCTCCAGCGATATCCGAACGGCGCCGGCGGCCCGTCGTTCTTCCAGAAGCGGGTACCCGAGAAGCGTCCCGACTGGTTGCAGACCGCGGTCGTGTCCACGCCCAACGGCACGACGTCGGACGCGTTGGTGGCCGCCGACCTGTCCCACGTGTTGTGGGCGGTGAACCTCGGCTGCCTCGGCTTTCATCCGTGGGCGTATCACGCGGCGACGCCGGACATCACCGACGAGTTGCGCATCGACCTCGACCCGTCCCCCGGCGTCACCTTCGACATGGTCCGCGAGGGCGCCAGCGTTGTGAAGACGCTGCTCGACGAGCTGGGCATCGCCGGCTTCCCGAAGACCACCGGCTCACGCGGCATCCACATATACGTCAACGTCGCGCCCGGATTGGACAGCTACGAGGTGCGGGCCGCCGCAGTGGCGCTGGCCCGCGAGATGGAACGACGGCGGCCCGACCTCATGACGTGGCAGTGGTGGAAGGAAGAGCGGGGCACCCGGGTGTTCATCGACTACAACCAAAACGCTCCGCACAAAACCGTGTTCGGCGCCTGGGGCGTACGCGCCACAGAAGATGCCCGCGTGAGCGCGCCTTTCACGTGGGACGAACTGCCGACGGTAGAAATCGGTGACCTCACTATCGCCACGGTGCCGCCGCGACTCGCCGCCAACGGCGACCCGTGGGCTGCGATGTACGAC
>JACCXE010000323.1 GCA_013697265.1 Actinomycetota bacterium
ACTGGTTGCCCGCCTTCGCCGACCCCGATGTCCGAGAACGGCTGACGCCGCTCGGCCTCGACGGCGCCGGAGCCGGAGCCAAGAAACTGATGGCGTCGCTGCCCGACCTGTGGGCCGGTCACAAGACGCAGAACATCACGGCCGACGTGATCGCCGGACCCAAGGGTTGGATGGCGCCGGGTGCGCTGGACACCGAGGTGCGGTCCAAAGTGCTCGACGCTCTCGGCATCGACGCCCAGCTCGTGTTCCCGACCTTCGCGCTCGGCCACTTCGCGTTTAGCCAAGACCTCGACGTTCTCTACGGCGGCACCCGCGCCCTCAACCGTGCCATCACCGCGTTCTGCTCGGCCGATCCCCGCCTGTTGCCCGTCGGCTACCTCCAACTACGCGACCCGGCCCGGGCTTTGATCGAACTCGAGGCCGCACTGGCCGACGGCGTGAAGGCCGTGTGGATCCCGTCGGACGCGCCGGGTGACTTCTCGCCTGCGCACGTAGACGTCGAACCGATCTGGGCTCGCCTCGCCGACGCGGGCGTGCCGCTGGTGCTGCACGTGGGCGGCGGCAAGCTGTTGCCCAAGGCGTTCCACAACAACGGGCATCCCCGGCCGACCGACTGGCTCGGCGGGGGAGAGAACATGCGGGCCAAGGACTTTCCGGTGCTGCACCACTCGCCCGAACGTTTCCTGGCCTGCCTCACGATCGACGGCGTGTTCGAACGTCACCCCGGCCTGCGGGCCGCGGCGATCGAACTCGGCGCGAGTTGGGTGCCCGGCATGCTGCGCAACCTCGACCATTCGCACAAGTCGTTCTCGAAATTTGAGCCGCTGTTCAAAGACCTGCCGCTGATGCCGAGCGACTACATCCGCCGGCAGGTGCGCTTCACGCCGTTCCCGTTCGAAGACACGAAATGGCTCGTCGAGCAGTGCGGGCCCGAACTGTTTATGTTCTCGACCGACTACCCGCACCCCGAAGGCGGACGGCGTCCGTTTGAGATCTTCGAAGAGGCGATGGCCGGCTTCGACGAGAGCGCTCGAGAACAGTTCTTCTGGCGCAACGGCGCCGAACACTTCGGCCTCGTGTAGGCGACCGCGTCATTTCCGCTTGACCTTCAAGTTGGGTCGAAGGTTTACCCTTCACGGCGTGACCACGTACACGATTGGCGAAACGGCGCAGCGCAGCGGGTTCACCGCCTCCACGCTGCGTTACTACGAAGGGATCGGGCTGCTTGAGCCGACCCGAACCGACTCGGGCTACCGCCTCTACGACGACGATGCGCTCAGTCGCCTCGCATTCGTCGCTCGGGCCAAAGACCTCGGTTGTTCGCTCGACGAGATCACCGACCTCGTCTCCATTTGGGACGGGGAAAACTGCGGGCCGGTGCAGCGCCGGTTCCACGAGTTGGTCACAGCGAAGATCGCCGAGGCAGAACGCCAGATCGACGAACTCGCCGCCTTTGCCGGTCAACTACGCCAAGCCGCTGCGTTGCTCGCCGGGCCGGCTCTAGATGGGCCCTGCGACGAACGCTGCGCCTGCCTGAGGAGCGCGTAATGAAGCTGATCCCGATTTACGACGACACCGCGCCCGTGGCGTGCACGATCAGCCAAGCCGAGATCCCCGAGCGCATCGAGCTCGTCGAGCGCATGCGCACGCGGATGTCCTCCGTCGAACGCACCGAGTTCGGACTGCTGTTGCACTTTCCGCGGTCGCCCGAGGTCGACGCCGACCTGCACCAGTTCGCGATCGACGAGAAGCGGTGCTGTGAGTTCTGGGGCTTCGCCATAACGGATGCCGCCGACGACCTCACCCTTCGTTGGGATGGGCCGCCGGCGGCGCACGAGTTGATCGATCGGTTGAAGGACTACTTCGAGGGCAATGAACCGCTCACCGATCTAGCGGGGTTGCTCTAAGCCACCTCGCGTACGAGGTCCGTTGCCTCTCCGGCGCCCAACGCATCGAGAAGTTCGCGGCGCTCGCCTCGGTGCCGGGGATTTTCTATGGTGCCCGCCATGTCAGCACCCCAAGATCTCGCGATTGCCGAACTGACGCGGGTGCTCGCCGCCTTGAACGTTACGGCGACGCTGCACGTCGGCCACGTAGGCGACGAGGGCGACGGCTTCCGTTGGAGCGTGGCCGGCGATGTCGTGACCGTCGAGGGCGACGGCCCACGCGGAGCCCTGTTCGGCGCGTACGACTTCCTCGAGTCGCTCGGCGTGCTGTGGCCGGTGCCGGGCCGCGAGGTGCTGCCGACGACGGCGACACTGACGGACTCGTTGGGCGCGGGTGCACCGGCCCTATTGGGCCGCTGCATGATCATCGGCACCGTCGCCTTGTTGCCGGTGCTCGACGACTGGGTGACGTGGTGCGCCCGCAACAAGATCAACACCATCTTCTTTCACACCTCGCCGCCCGGTAGTGGAGCGATCGGCGCCATTCCCCATGAGGACTGGCTCGGCGCGCGTGATCAGGCCATCGCGTTGTTGCGCGAGCGCGACTTGGTGTTCGAACTGGGCGGCCACGGCCTGACCCACCTGTTGCCGCGCGACCGTTTCGCCCAAACCCCCGAGGCATTTCGCATGGTGAAAGGCGAGCGGCGCAACGACAGCAACTTCTGCTCGTCGAGCCCGATCGCGATCGCCGCGTTGCGCGAAGGCTCGCGTGCGCTGTTCGAAGCCAACCCCGACGTCGACGTGTTCCACGTGTGGCCCGACGACGCCGGCAGCTGGTGTCACTGCCCCGAATGCGAGCAGGTCACGCCGAGCGAGCAGTCGATGCGCGCGGTGATCGCGGTGGCTGAGACGTTGGCCGACGTGAACCCGAACGCGCAGCTCGCCGCGATCTCGTATCT
>JACCXE010000324.1 GCA_013697265.1 Actinomycetota bacterium
GAAGATGAGCACTTCGCGTAGCTCACCGCAGGGCCAGGTACTGGTGCTCGAACCACCCGAAGTCACGACGAAGAAAATCAAGCGCGCCGTCACCGACACCGAAACCGAAGTGCGTTACGACCCCCAAGGCAAACCTGGCGTGTCGAACCTGCTTGAACTGCTGTCGGTGGCCACCGGGACGCCGCCCGGCGAGCTGGCCAACAAATACGAGCAATACGGTCCGCTGAAGGCCGATACCGCGGCCGCGGTTGTTGAGTTTCTGCGCCCCGTCCGTCAGCGTTTCGACGAACTCATCGTCGACGAGGGCTACATCCTCGACGTGTTGGCCCAGGGAGCCGAGAAGGCCCGAACGGTCGCGTCGCAGACGTATGCCCGTGCCGCCGAGGCCATGGGGTTGCTCACCTAGTCGTCGTCCGCGTCCTTCAGCGCGGCCGCTACGTGCTCGGGCAGGGTCCACTGCGTCGGGGGCAGATGGTGCTGCGCGGCCCAGGCAACCGTGAGCGGATCAGCGCCCGCGTCTTGCAGCAACCTCGCTCCAATCGATGGGTGGTGGGTGTAACGCGCCATCCGCCCCGAGCCCGCGGCGGCCTTCTCCGCGCCCATCGCCGCGGCGCGGATCGTGGCGACGACGCGCCCGAACACGCCGAAGTTGCTGTCCACCTTGCCCACGTCGTGCAGCAGCGCGGCTGCCATCACCGGTGCAGTGGCTTGCGAGCCCAGCGCGGCGCTGACCCGTCGGGCGACACCCACCGCGTGACGACGGTCGAATCCCTTCATGCGCCGCCACAGCAGCACCTCACCACGGCCCAGGTGGCGGGTGGCCCATGCATCGTCGGCCGCAGGCGGCCCTCCGGGCCAAAGCGAACCAGCGAATCGGCTCGCCAGGTGGGTCAGGCGAGGCACGACTAAATCCCGAGGCCGGCCAACCGGAACCACTGGCGCAGCACGGGTTCGTAGATGGCTTGAAACACTTGGGGCACTAGGAAGACCACGCCGATAACCAACGGCATCGAGTAGCGACGGAACTTCAAGTAACCGGGCCACATCGACTGGGGCAAGAGTCGTTCGAGTAACGCCGAGCCGTCGAGGGGCGGAATCGGCAAGAGGTTGAACGTGCCGAGCAAGACGTTGACCGTGCCAACCGCGAAGAGCACCTCGAGCCACCAGCCGCCGTGGTGCACGGTGTGGAAAAGCGCAGCAGCGACGCCAGCTATCGCGAAGTTGGTAACCGGCCCGGCCAGGCCGACGAAAAGGCTGTGGTTGCGGGGATTGCGCAGCCGGCCGACGTTGACCGGCACCGGTTTGGCGAAGCCGATCGGGCGCACGCCCGCGATCACGAGCATGGCGGGCATGAGCAAGGTGCCGAATAGGTCAATGTGGGCGATCGGGTTCAGGGTGAGTCGGCCAGCACGCTTCGCTGTGTCGTCGCCAAAGATGTTGGCCACAACGCCGTGGGAGACCTCGTGCAGGATGATCGACGGAACGATGGCGCCGAAGAAGTACAGGTCTTCGGAGTGCAGCACGCCCTTGAAAAGTGCGTAGGCCACGATCGCACCGAGCACAAGGACGACGGCGCGCCGTTCGCCGCGGCGAGGATCGGGGGCCGACTCGACGACGTGCTGCTGGTCGGCAGCGTCAGACATTTACCGGGGGTTCGACGCGTGCGTAATGCAATTGCGGGCCGCGGGCATGGCCTCGAGGCGCGCCCCGGAAATCGCTTCGCCGCACTCCTCGCAGAGGCCGTAGGTGCCGTCGTCGAGTTTGGCCAGGGCGGCTTCGACCTCGTCGAGGGTCTCGCGCAGAGAGTTTGAGAGGCGTTCAGCCTCGCCCCGCTCCGCCGTTACCTGGCTGCTATCGGCGAAATTGGCGTCGTAGTCGCGCCCATCCAATTCGGCGAGTTCGGTTTGCAACGCGTCACGCTCAGCCTCAAGCAGGGCGCGTGCAGCAACAGAAGTGACCTCGCTCATACGACAAGGTTACAACCCCCCCATCCCGCCTCGTTCAGGATTGCCGCTCCGGGCGCCCGGCGCTGCGTGTGGCCCAAGAACGCGGCGATGGCGGCTGGGGCTACGTGGCGGTCTGCAAGATGGGCCGCACAGGCCCGTCGCAAGGCGTTCGGGGACAACGAGTCACCGATACCGGCCCGGTCAGCGACAGCCCCCGTGACCAGCCAAAGGCCCTGTCTGGTGAGCCGCTTGCCCCGCCGGTTGACCAGCACGGCGTCGGTACCGGGCCGGAGCCGGGCCCGGCCTGACGGCTCGAGCCAACGGGTCAAGGCCCGCTGAAGCACGGGCACGGCGGGAAGAACCCGCTCGTGCGGGCCGTCCCGATCGACGGTGATGACCTTGCCGTCGAAGGCAACATCGCCCAGGTCGAGCGAGATCGCCTCGCTCGCCTTCAGGCCCGAGTAATAGAGCAGGGCGACACACACGGCGTCGCGCCGCCGCTCGACCGTGTCCCCTTTCGTCGCCTCGATCAGCCGAATTACCGTTTCCTCGTCGAGGTCGTGGTCTTGGTCGGCCGCTTCTACCGGCAGACCGGCCAGCTCGGGTCGCGCTTTAGTGGCGTCGTCGTCGCGCCAGCGGTGAAAGATCCGCAGGGCCACGACGGCCCGGGCCGCCGAACTGGGCCGCTTCGTGGCACGGATGTGTTCAACGTACGCGGCCAGGGTTCGGGCGGCGACGTCGCCGGCCGGCCTCACGTCGCACCAGCGCAAGTACGCGGCGACGTCGCGTCTGTAGGACGCGACGGTGTTGGCGGCCCGGCCTTGTTCGCCGAGCCATAGGGCGAATTCGGCGGCGAGGTCAGCCAACCGCGCCGCTCGACGCGGTGAACGGGCGGCCGAGCGCCTCGGCCACAGCGGGCTGGGTTACCGAGCCCCTGACGGTGGTGAGCCCGCCGACGAGCTCGGGATGAGCGGCGAGTGCTCCTTTCACGCCGTCGGTCGCCACGGCAACGACGTAAGGCAGCGTGGCGTTGGTGAGCGCATACGTGGAGGTGTGCGGCACCGCTCCTGGCATATTGCCCACGGCGTAGTGAATGACGCCGCCGAGTTCGTAGACGGGGTTGTTGTGCGTTGTCTCGTGGGTGGTCGCGACGCAGCCGCCCTGGTCGACCGCGACGTCGACGATCACCGCACCCTTCTTCATGGCCCGCACCATCGGCTCGGTCACGACCTGTGGTGCCCGTCCCCCGGCCAGGAGAACGGCGCCGATCACGAGATCGGCCTCGGCCACCGCCCGCTCGACTGCGGCGCGGTTCGAGGCCAGCGTCATGATGCGACCCTTGTGGATCTGGTCGACCCAGCGCAGGCGGTCGAGGTCCTTGTCGAGCAAGATCACCTCGGCCTCCATCCCTTGCGCGATCCACGCCGCGTTCCATCCGACATTGCCGGCGCCCAGCACCACAACCCGCGCCGGTCGCACACCCGGTGCCCCACCAAGCAGCACGCCGCGTCCACCATGAGTCCGTTCCAGGAAGTGCGCGCCGACCTGGGTGGCCATTCGGCCCGCCACCTCGCTCATCGGTGCGAGCAAGGGCAGAGCGTGGTTCGCCAGCTGCACGGTTTCGTATGCGAGGGCGGTGGTGCCCGCGGCAAGCAGCGCGTCGGCCACCTCGGGGTAGGCCGCGAGATGCAGGTAGGTAAACAGCACCTGGTCGGCTCGCAAGTGGCCGAACTCGCTGGGCTGGGGTTCCTTCACCTTGACAACAAGATCGGCGCCCCACGCTTCGGTTACGTCGGCCATGCGAGCGCCAGCGCGGGTGTAATCGTCGTCGTGGATCGACGAGCCGTCGCCCGCGCCGTGCTCGATCACGACCCCGTGGCCGTGGGCGACGAGTTCGGTGACGCCGTCAGGAGTCAGCGCCACCCGGTACTCCTCGGTCTTGACCTCGCGGGGCACGCCGACGCGCATGGCCGCCTACCGGCCTGACGCGATCAGGTCGCGCGCGAGCAGCAGGCCGATCATGGTTTTGGCATCGACGATGTCGCCGCTCGCAATCATCGCGATCGCGTCGTTAAGCGAATGCCGCTCGATCGTCATCGCTTCCTCCTCCACCGAATGGGCTTGCATCGGCACCTCGGTGAGATCGCGGGCCAGGTACGTGAAGGAGAGCTCGTCGCAGAAGCCGGGCGAGTTGTAGAAGCGGCCGAGCAGATTCATGCGGCCCGCCTTCCGGCCCACTTCCTCGGCCATTTCGCGGTGGGCGGTGAGTTCGGGCGGTTCGTCTTGCACGTCGCGCTTGCCGGCGGGGATCTCGAGCAGTTCGGCGTCGATCGCAGCGCGGTACTGACGCACGAGCAACACCGTACCGTCGGCGTCGTAGGGCACTACCGA
>JACCXE010000325.1 GCA_013697265.1 Actinomycetota bacterium
AACGACTTCGGCACCTCGAACTTCGACTCGACCAGCTCGACGTGCGCTTCGAGCGCGTCGAGCATCGGCTGGTCCACCGCCATTTGACCGGGCGTGAGCTTGTGACGGTTCTCGGGCGCCGTGGCCAGCTCGGCCATCAACACCCACAGGTCGCGGGCGACGTGCACGAGCAACTCGTCGGCTTCGCCACCCGGCTCGAACTGGACGCGGGCCAAACCGATAAAGGCCTGCGCCTCGTCGACAGCGCCGTAGGCCATCGGCAGGGGCGAGTCCTTCGGCACCCGTCCGCCGTACAACAGACCCGTGGTGCCGTCGTCGCCCTTGCCCGTGTAATGCGCCATGTAGTCGACCAACTTATTCGCCGAGCGCGTCAAGTACCTTCCGCCTCGTATGTATCCCTGTCACGACTTGCGCGTGCTCGACATGTCGCGGGTCGTCGCCGGCCCCATCGCAGGGCGAATCTTGAGCGACTTGGGCGCCGATGTCGTGAAGCTCGAGCCGCCCGAGGGCGACGTCACCCGCGTGTGGGGCCAGATCCGTCACGGCCTGTCGGGCTTCTACACGCAACAGAACGCAGGCAAGCGCAACGTCTGTGTGGACCTGCGCGCCGACGGCGCGGTGGACATCGTCAGGGCGCTCACCGATCGCGCCGACATCGTGATCGAGAACTTTCGGGCTGGCGTGCTGGATCGGCTTGGCCTGGGTTTCGACCACCTCAACTCAACGAACCCGCGCCTCGTGATGTTGTCCGTGTCGGGGTTCGGGCGCGGCGGCCCCGAGTCACACCGCCCCGCGTACGCACCGATGATGCACGCAGAGACCGGCCTGCTGTACCGGCAGGCCGAGTTCGACGACGCCTGGCCTTCGGATCCAATGCTGTCGCTCGCCGACTCCTATAGCGGCCTCCACGGCAGTATCGCGATACTCGCCGCGTTGCGCACGCGGGACGAGACCGGCCTCGGTCAGCACATCGACATGGCCATGTTCGACGCGATGATCTTCAGCGACGACTATGCCCACCATGCGATCGACAACGAGCCGGTGGTGCGCCTCGGGGGCGACGTGTACCCGACCGCGGCCGGACCGATCTTGTTCGCCGGTCAACTTCGCACGGTGTGGAGCGCGCTCAAGCACCTGATCGCGGATCCGGCGCCGGGCGACGTGCCCATCCCCGAAAAGGCTCGCTTACGCAAGGCGGCGGTAGCCGAGTGGGCCGCGAGCTTCGAGCACTTCGAGCACTTGGCCGACGCGCTCAACAAGGCCGGCCTGGCATTCGGACCGGTCCGCAACCAGTTCGACGTGGTTCGCTCGGCGACCGCGGCCGCCCGCGGCACCGTCGCGCAGATCGACGACAACGGCGCTGGTGGCGACACCCGCGGCGTCGTGCAGTCGCCCTATCGATTCAGCGACGCGGCATCGGGCGTGCGGGCCGCGGCTCCGCATCGGGGCCAACACAACGCCGAGGTGCTGCGCGACTGGGCCGGCCTCGACGACGCCGCCATCCGCGACCTGGCCGAGTCAGGCGTGCTGCAAACCGACGGCCGCGGCTAGTCCTCGGACGCGAGCAGGCCCCGATCGGCCAGCAACGCCAGCCCGCGTTCGACGTGCTCAACCCGCATCCCGAGGTGCGCGGCGAGCCCAGTCGCATTGAGCAAACCGTCGAGCGCTGCGAGCAACGGAACCAGCACTTCGGTTGCGGCCCGGCCTTGGAACAACACCGGAGCACCGCCGTTGACTATCGCGATGCCGTCGGGCAGCGCGACGACCTCGAGGCCGTGGTCGAGTTGCGCCGGGCTCACGGCGTCACCTTCTTGCATTCACAGCCGTGGATCGGTACGACGCGTCCCTCGACCACCTGATCGCCGCCGTGACGACGCACGACTCCGAGCAACTTTTCCGGCACGGTGTCGACGCCGGGCACCGTGATCGCCGTTCGAAGCGCGCCGATCTCGTTGGCAGCGATGCGCGTCAGAGCGCGTAGCGCCCGCGTCGGTGGTGGCACCACCGCTCGCATCCAGTGCGCGTGAATCGCGTCGTGCACGGCGAGGTCGGTCGCGTGTTGACGCTCGCGGGCCCCGAAGCACTCGAAGCAGGGGCCGCCGGGCGCCACGACCGGCCCGACTTGAAGTCGACCGTGGTAGCCCCACACCGGCACGAACGGTTGCCCGCTGCCGTTGAGGTCGCGGGCCACCGCGAGCGCCGGTCGCGAGGCGACCAGAATCACGAGACAGTCCTCGCCCATCGGATCCGACGGGCCCTCGTGCTGCACGCCTCGGTCACGCAACATGTTGCGGACGTCGCGCCCGTACATGCCAACGCCCACGACGAGCAGCCTCATGTCGCCACCCGGGCCAAGCGGGCGTGGTCGGTCCACCCCGGGATCGGCTGAATGGGACTCAGTCCGGGCACGATCACGCGCACCGCGGCGAGCGCAACGCTGCGCAGTTCGTCGGTGGTGAGGTCCACCGCGTATCCGGCGAGGCCGGCATGGCGCAGCCGGCCGACGATCGCCGGCTTGGACAGGTCGATCGGAGCGTCGGCACCGGGCGCCGACATAGAAGACCCGGTCGAAGGCTCGAAATCGGGATCGGGCGGCGCCTCCTCGGGGTAGGCGCCACAGGCACGTCTCGTGCGGCGGCGGACCAGGTCGTGGGCCGCGGCGACCCGCGCCTCTTCCAGCGTTGGCGCGGCGGCCAGGCCGACCTCGAACGAGGCGGGGCCCTGGGCGATCGCGCACGGCACGCCGACCTCGGTGGTTGCCTCGAACACCGCGACGCCGCGGTCGTTGGACAGCATCGGTATCGGAGCGTTGCGCGTTCGCGCGAGAGCCAGCGCGTCGCGGGCGACGCATTCGAGCAACCCTTCGAGCACGGCTGCGCCGAGGTCGTTCGCGACGGCGAGGCCCGCCACCGACTGGGGCCAGAAGTTCTCGGCCTCCACGGCGACGGGTAGCGCGATGTGGCTCAGCACCGCCGGCAACCAGATCGGCCGTCCGTCGTCGAGCGCGAAACCCTCGACCCACCGGATGCGATCGCGGGTCTCGATCGGCGACAGGCGAGCCAGCTCTTCTACCGCCAGCCCTTCGTCGCCCAGTTCGTCGGCGCTGGCCCAGCGCATACTCGGCGAGTCCCACAATGCCGCGACGTACAACGCGAGCGCGCGTAGCAACGCGTCATCGGTCGCAGCCTGCTCGTCGACTCCGGCCCCCACACCCAGCAACGCCGGCGCATGCTCGGGATGGGGCCCGTGGCCCGCCGACGCGATCTGCACGAGCCCCGCGTTCGTTTCACCCGCGACAGGTGTGCCGTCGTCGTAGGCACGGATGTACGAAACGACGCCGCCAATCGGACTTACAAGCGAACGAGCGATGGTCGAAAGTAGCAAGCCCGTTTCGCTGACTGCAGTAGTGACCGCTGACATAGCCCGCACGCGACCCTACGTTCGGAGTTGATAGGTCGGCGTGGCTCGAACGGTCAATAACGTCCGCGACGCCGCCAAACTCATTTCGCAGGATCGACTCGGCTAGCGAAGACTCTCTGCAGATCGCCGAACCAGCAGCCCACCGATGCAGAGGACGTCGTTGAGAAATCGCTGAGCTGAGCCCACCTCCTCGTCGGTGCAGTTCACGAGGACCTTGATTTCTGACTCGCGCTTTTCAGAGTCCAAGGTGAGAAGAAGTCCATTGACGCCAACGGACGAATCGCTACCGACGAAAACGTCGATCCCAGACCCATCTGCGGCTTGAGTGCCAGCCAAGTAGCCGTAGTCAAGCGGATAGATGACGTCAGGACTCCGCGGGTGCGCACTGCCCTTTGGACGGTCGATCACAATTTCGCTGGCGAGCGCCAATTCTTCGAGTAGCGAAAAGTAGTCGTTCATCAGTAATCCCCAACGTCGGTAGCGCATTGATCCTGACCGCGATAGGCCCGACCCGCCCGCATGCTCAGTCGGGTCCGTCGGGTCATCGCCCGTGCGTCTTAAGTACGGCGACCTGCCACTGCCAACCGGCGCCTCCACCTCGTGGATGGGCTTCGACGCAGACCAGCAGTACGAGAGATGCGGCAGGCAGATGTTCCGTGGTGGACCAGCTCCCACCAATCGCTAACTGGTGCTGACGGTCCCGAAGCTCAAAGGACGCTCGTGCGACTCGCGCCGGTCGTTCGCCCCTGCACCGTTGTCGGGGGAGTGTCCGGAATAAGGC
>JACCXE010000363.1 GCA_013697265.1 Actinomycetota bacterium
TGCATACACGGCGAACTCAACGACCTCACACCGACCGAGTTCGAGGACAACTACCGTCACAAATCTCAAGCCAACGCGGCATGAGAACACCAACCAAAAAAGTCTCCATCAAACCCAGGCCGATTCAGATCGACGAAATTCGCCGAGCACGTCGTGGACCTGGCGTCGGACCCTTCTGTCGGGGTCGTTGCGCAACTCCGTCAGGGCATCGACCACCTCCTGCTGACGTTCTCGCGGCGACCCGTCGGCGAGCATGTGGACGACAGCACGCCGTACCAGCGGAGAAGGGTCACGGATCATTTCAAGCGTCCTGTCCCACGCCTCGGGAACGTTGGCTCGTACGTGACATGGGCAGAGGTTCGTGACGGCGATCTTCCGCACTCTTGGATCGTCATCCTCGGTAAGCCGAAGGAGCTCGTCTATCTGCGCAGCGGATGACGTGGTGAGATGGTCGCGTGGTCGGCGAGCGCGACGAGCGTCCTTGGGGTTCCTATGAGGTGCTGGAGGACGCGGGGACACACAAGGTGAAGCGGATCGAGGTGCATCCCGGTCGTCGCCTCAGCTACCAGCGTCATCAACACCGCGCCGAGCACTGGTTCGTTGTGTCCGGCATCGCCGCGGTGACACTGGACGGCGACGCCATCGAACTCGGCGCCGCCGACGCCATCGACATTCCTCGGGGCGCGGCGCACCGCGTCGCCAACACCGGTCCGGACACGCTCGTGTTCATCGAGGTGCAGCGCGGCGAGTACTTCGGCGAAGACGACATCGAACGCCTCGAGGACGACTTCGGTCGGGCTTAGCTGTCGCAGGCCCTCGTCCCGACCGATACGCGCGCCGGTGCGTGATCACCGATCACGAAATTGGGTCGCGTCCCCGTCGCCGTGCGTTCTCGGGTTGCTTGTAGAGCCACCGAATTCCCCGTCCTGCGTACGGTTCGTCCTCATACCGCGGCAGGAGGTGGCAGTGCGCATGGGGAACGGTCTGGCCGCCGGCCGCTCGAATGTTCCAGCCGATGTTCCAGCCCTGGGGTGGTTCCCGAAGCTCCACCATCGTCACAAGACTTCGCAGCAGATCGAAGGTGGCGAGAATCTCCTCGTTGGTCATGTCCAACGGGCTTTCCCGGTGGGCCCGCGGGACGACCAACGGGGTCCACTCGGGACTCCATAGGCCGACACAGAATTCGTTGGCGATCACAACCTCGTCGTCGACCTGCGGCGAGCAAAATTGGCATCGAGCGGCGTTCACTGGGGACCGCCGCCAAGCACAGAGCGGACCGCGTCGAGCACCGTCGCATGATCGGCG
Organism: Actinomycetota bacterium; assembly: GCA_013697265.1. Lineage (GTDB taxonomy): Bacteria > Actinomycetota > Acidimicrobiia > Acidimicrobiales > JACCXE01 > JACCXE01. The sequence continues at coordinate 1,306 of JACCXE010000363.1, forward strand.
GCTCGGTGACGCACCAGCATTGCGGTCATGCCCACCGACTCGGCGCCCGTCTTGTCAGCTACAGGATTGTCGCCGATCATGCAGGCTCTCAAAGGATCGATGCCACCGAGGGCCTGTCGAAATGCGTCTGGGTGCGGCTTCTCGTATCCGGTGACCGCGGAGCTGAATACTTCGTCGATGAGCGGATCGAGACCGAGGTCACGGATGATCGCGGCGAGTTCCGGGACGTGATTCGACAGAATGATCGACCTCGCGCGCGCCGTGCGAACTGCTTCAAGAGCAACGACGGTGTCGTCGTAGAGCTGAAAGAACGCGGCGTCGCAATAGTGCTGCCGCACCAATCGCGGGAGCGGCAAAGCGTCCGACGGGTCGACTCCGACGGACCGATACGCGCGTGTGACTAGGTCACCGATCTGCGCCCACCACGCGTCGGGCTCGCCGAGTTCTGGATGCGGCGTATCGGGCGCGTGCCACGGGAAGCCGTCGTGAAGATGAACCCGCAGCTCCGCAACGTCCACACCATGTCCAGGCAGATGCGTATCCAGTACGTCGAAAAGACACTGCGACCACATTCCTGGTCGATGCGCAAGAGTGCCGTCGAAGTCGAACACGAATAACTCGATGCCCACACCAGACAGCGTCGCGTATCGGGCCATCGTCAAGGTCGGCGTCCCCCCTTCTGGCGAGGACGCGGGCCGTGCTGCATCCGCGTGACAACCGGCGGTGGTCTGTTTGGACCGCGCCGGGCTGACGTCGTGGCGCCCCGCCGTAACGAACCCGTAGGCGAGGATCGTGGGGCGACGTTGGGCGCGAGGGCCGAGAAGCGGCCTTACAACTCAACACGGAACAGTCGTGTAGACCGTGGCCGTGACCAGCGACAACGATCCCGTTGACGTCGTCACCTACGACCCTAGTTGGCCGGAACGGTTCGTCGCCGCCGAGCGCGAGCTGCGGGCGGCGCTCGCGTTCTGGGTTATCGACATCGAGCACATCGGTAGTACCGCCGTTCCTGGACTGCCCGCCAAACCGGTTATCGACATCCAAGTCGGGGTTCGCAGCCTCGGCGACAGCGCCGACATCGTGGTCGCGGTCGAGTCCCTCGGCTACGAGTACGTACCGGAGTTCGAGGACGAACTGCGGATCGGCGCTACTTCAGAAGATGGTCTGACGGCCGTCGCTCGCATCAAATACACCTCGTCGAGCGCACCAACCGCGACTGGTGGGACCGGCACATCGCGTTCCGGGACTGGCTGCGGTCCCACGACGATGATCGGGACCGCTACGCCGCCGTCAAAACGGCACTAGCCACCACACACCGCGACGATCGCAGGGCCTACACCGACGCCAAGACCGAGTTCGTCCAGAGCATCGCGGAGAAGTCGACCTTCGGCTAACGCAAACGAACAACGTCCAAGGCATCGCCGCCGGCGGACGCGTGTGGCTCAAGGGCCACCAGCGAACGGCGGTGCTCGACGAGTCGTGAAAAACATGGGCGGCGGGCGCGTCGACCGAGCAGGCTGTTGTTCTATGACTGCGGAGTACCTGGATCCGATCATCTCTGACGAAGTCGAGTTCCCTGACTTTTGGGATGAGTTGTCTTTGTGGTCGGCGCCTTTCGGCATCGCGCTCCTCGACCGCGTTCCCTTGCGCGCTGGGATGACAATCGTCGATGTCGCGGCCGGTACCGGCTTCACG